>JAEYFO010000097.1 GCA_023402915.1 Bacillota bacterium
GAGCGGATGCAGGCGAAAACGCGCTTTTTGAAAAGAAACGCAAAGAGCGGAACCCGGAGAAAACACGGCGCATCCGGCAAAGGGCGCGCCTGAAATTTTTGAGAAAGTTTTTGAAAAAAAGAGGGAACACAGGGATGAGCAAAGCGGAAAAAGCGGTGAAAACAGCCAAAACGGCCAAAAAACAGGTGGACGCCAGCTTCTTCGGGACGGAGAGCGTCTGGAAGGTGCTGCTGCGCATTGCGCCGCCGGTGATGTTCGCGCAGCTGGTGCAGGCGCTGTATAATATCGTGGACAGCTATTTTGTGGGCATGGACTCGGCGGCGGGGCTGACGGCGCTGTCGGTCGCCTTCCCGCTCCAGTGGATCATTCAGGCCATCGCCATCGGCACGGGCGTGGGGGTCAACACGCTCATGTCCCGCTTTTACGCGCAGGAAAACAACAGGGCGGCGGATGAAGCGGCGGGCGTGGGCACGGTGCTGGCGCTCGTGAGCTGGGCGGCCTTTGCGGCGCTGTCGCTGTTGCTTCTGCGGCCCTATGTGAGCGTTTCGGTCAGCACGGCGGCCGCCGCCAAAGAGGCCATGACCTACGGCACGATCGTGTGCGTGGGCAGTCTGGGCATTTTTCTTGAGAGCATCTGGACGAAGGTCCATCAGGCGGGCGGCAACATGAAAACGCCCATGATCGCGCAGGTGTGCGGCGCGCTGACCAATATCGCGCTCGACCCGCTGTTTATTTTCGGCTGGGGGCCGGTCAAGCCCATGGGCATCGCCGGGGCGGCCATCGCCACCGTGCTGGGGCAGTTCGTGGCTGCGGCCATCACGCTGCGCGGCGGCCTGAAAAAAGCGCCGGAAAAGGGCGCGTTCAAGACGTACGCGGCCAGAATCTACCGCCTGGGCTATCCGTCCATCCTGATGCAGATGCTCTATACGGTGTACGTTTCAGCGCTCAACATCATCCTCGCGTCCTTTTGCGACGAAGCCGTCACCGTGCTGGGGCTTTATTATAAGGTACAGACCTTCTTCTTCCTGCCGCTGCTGGCGCTGGAGACCTGCATCGTGCCCGTGCTGAGCTACAACTGCACCCGGGGCGATTATGGCCGCTGCAAAAGCATCATGAACACGTCGATCCTCATCAGCGCCGTGTTCATGCTCCTGGGCATCGCCTGCTTCGAGCTGATCCCCAAAGAGCTGCTGGCCGTGTTTTCCCGGGAAGAGAGCGTCTATGAGATCGGGCAGACGGCCTTTCGGATCATCGGCACCAGCTTCATTCCGGCGGTGCTGTCGCTGATGCTTCCGGTGTTTTTCCAGGCCATTGGCAGGGGGAAAGAGAGCGTGTTTTTGTCGCTCATGCGGCAGGTGATCTGCCTGATCCCGATCTTCTGGCTCTGTTCCCGCTTCGGCCTTGCCTATGCGTGGCTGGCGTTCCCGATCTCGGAATGTATCACGGACGCGGTGGGCCTGACCATGTACGCCCGGCAGTGGAAGCGCTTTGCCGCAGCGCCGGCAAAAACGGCCTGAGGTTTTTCCAAACGCCAAACAGCCCAGGAGCAGCGCGCTTCGGGGGTTTTGCCGCCTGAAAAGCGCGCTTGATGCGCGGCGTGGGTTTGAGGCAGCTTCGAATAACTTTCCGCTCCGGGCCGTTTCCATGCCTTTCTACCGCTCTGTCTCGATTCCTTTTTCCGTTACACGCCGGAGCACGCAGCGGAGCATACGGCGGGTACAGGACGTGCCAGGGACGCTTTTTGCCTCCTCCTTTTTGGCGGAGCGCATGACAGGAACCGTTTGCGTCCGGGGGCAATCGCCGGACTCCAAAAGTCAAAAAACTCCTTTGCAGCCGGGGCCGCGAAGGAGTTTTTCTGTTTTTCAAAAAGGGTTCCCAAAGGCTCACGCCAGGCCGAACGCCGCGCCGAGAAGATGGAGAAGCCACGCCAACGCCCACGCCAGAGCGCATTGGCCAAGTACCATGGAAGCCGCCCATTTTCCGCCCAGCTCCCGCCGCACGGAGGCGATGGCCGCCACGCAGGGGGTATAGAGCAGGCAGAACACCAGCAGGCATCCGGCGCTCAGGGGCGAAAGCACGCCGAGCAGCGCCGCCGTGGAGCCGAAGAGCACCGTCAGCGTGGAAACGACGCTTTCCTTTGCAAGGAAGCCTGCGATGAGCGCCGTGCAGATGCGCCAGTCCCCAAAGCCCAGCGGCCTGAACAGCGGCGCGAGCAGACCGGCCAGCTTGGCGAGGATGCTCTGCTGCGAATCGCTCACCACGTGGAGCCGCAGATCGAACGTCTGAAGGAACCAGATGGCGATGGTGGCGGCAAAGATCACCGTGAACGCCCGCTGCAAAAAGTCGCGGGATTTTTCCCAAAGCAGCTGCGCCACGTTCTTGAGGCCGGGCAGGCGGTAGTTGGGAAGCTCCATCACAAAGGGCACCGGCTCGCCGCGAAACAGCGTGCTCTTAAACAGAAGCGCCGCCACAATGCCCATCACGATGCCGAGAAAATACAGCCCGATCATCACCAGCGCCGCGTGCTGCGGGAAAAACGCCGCCGAAAGGAAGGCGTAGAAGGGCAGCTTGGCCGAGCAGCGCATGAAGGGCGTGAGAAGGATCGTCATTTTCCGGTCGCGCTCCGAGGGCATGGTGCGGCTG
>JAEYFO010000135.1 GCA_023402915.1 Bacillota bacterium
CGGAAAGACCGTCGGCCTGGTGGGCTTTGGCAACATCGGCTCCCTCGTGGCGAAGAAGCTCTCCGGCTTTGACGTGAACGTCATCGTGTACGATCCCTATACCAGCGCCGAGCGCATCGAAGCCGCCGGATGCAAAAAGGTCGAGGTCGAAGAGCTGTTCAAGACTTCCGATTTCATTTCCATCCACGCCCGCCTGACCGAGCAGAACAAGCACATGGTCAACGCCGAGCTCATCGGCATGATGAAGCCCACGGCGTACCTCATCAACACCGGCCGCAGCGGTCTGGTGGATCAGGACGCGCTCATTGCCGCGCTGCGCGAGCACCGCATCATGGGCGCTGCGCTCGACGTGTTCGACACCGAGCCCCTCGATCCCAAGAGCCCCTATCGCGAGCTGGATAACGTCACCCTCACGACCCACATCGCCGGAACGACGGCCGACGCGCTGAGCAATTCTCCCTTCCTGCTGATGGAGGACGTGGCCACGTTCCTCAGGGAGGGCAACAGCCGCTTCATCGTCAACCGCGAAGTGCTGGAAAACGAAGGCTTCAAGGCCTGGCTGGCCGAAGTGCGCGGCTAAACAGCCGGACTGACCGCCGCCTGCGGGAAGGGTCTGGAGGACTGCCGGAAGAGAAACTTTTTCCCCCTTCCCCTGCCGCGGCGGCCTGTTTTTCAAACCAAAGGAGAACATCTTCATGCTGACCAATTTCAACGCCATGCTGGCGGACGCTTATGAAAAGCACTATGCCGTCGGCTCGTTCAACGTTTATAATTTCGAAACGATGAAGGGCGTCGTGGACGCCGCAAAGCGCATGGGTGTGCGCGCGGTCATCGTTGCGTTCGGCGCAAAATACCTCAGCAACATGACGCTCGAGGATGCGCACTCCATGGCAAAGACCCTTTCGGAGGAAAACGACCTGCCCGTCTGCCTGCATCTGGATCACTGCTCCGACCCGGACGTGGTCTATCGCGCCATCTGCGCGGGCTTCGGCTCCGTGATGTACGACGGCTCCGCCCTGCCCTTTGCAAAGAACCTGGAAAACACCCGCCGGGTGTGCCAGGTGGCCCATACCTGCGGCGTGTCCGTCGAGGCGGAGCTGGGCTCTTTGGCGGCGGGCGAAGCGTCCCACGAGGGCTCGGCTTCCGACCGCGAGGTGTATACCGACCCCAAGGCTGCGGCAGAATTTGTCCGCGAGACCGGCGTGGATGCGCTGGCCGTTTCCGTCGGCACGGTGCATGGCCTTTATAAGGGCACGCCCAACATCCGGCTGGACATCCTCAAGGACATCAACGAAGCCTGCGGCATTCCGCTGGTGCTGCACGGCGGCTCGGGCATTCCCGAAGAGACTATCTCTGCCTGCATCCAAAGCGGCATCACGAAAATCAACGTCAATACGGAAATTTCCCACTACACCATGGAACGCACGGCGGAGATCTTTGCCGCTGGCGGCAAACTCCCGCACCTGTCTGTCCTTGCGCTCAAGCAGCAGCAGTTTGTTGCGGACGTGGTGGAAAAATACATCCGCTTTTTCGGAAAGTAAGAAGCAAAATCAAAACGGACAGTTCCTGCTTCTTTGCAGGAAGAATCGGACGATTTTTCCAGAAACAACCGCGCGCCTGCATTGAAACCGCGAGGAATACTGATCTGGTCAGGGCGGCGCATCTTTTCGTTGTTCAAAAATTCAATCGTGCAGTTTGATACGGCGCAAAAGCCGCGCGCAGGACTTTGGCGCTTTTGCCTGAAAAACGGGCGAAGCGCCGAAGGATCCGGCGCACTCTTCCTTTGCTTTTCTTTCATTTGAAATTTGGAACGCTGATTTGGAAAATTCAATACTTTTTTTCAAAACGCCGGGGCGGTTTTCTTGCGGCCTCCGTGTTTTTGTACCCTCGTGAACCGATTTTGACTTTTTCGTTTGTTTGAAAGGAGGAACGCCATGGATCAGTACCTTATCGCCATTGACGTGGGCACGCAGAGCCTGCGCTCGAGCGTTTTTGACACGGCTGGGAACCAGTATTTTACGGCGAGCTACGATTACAGTCCCAGATTTTCGCCGGGGAACCGCGCCGAGCAGGCGCCCTCGAGCTGGGAGGAAGCGCTGCACCACACCCTTTCGCGCACGGGATTCTTCCTGGCGCAGCAAAAGGACAAACCGGTCGCCTGCATCGCCATCACGTCGCAGCGCGCGTCGGTCATTCCCATGGATGAAGCGGGGCAGCCGCTCCACGATGCGCTCATGTGGCAGGACAAACGGGCCGTGCGCGAATGCGAACAGATTGCGGAAAAAATTTCGCCGGAGGCGCTGTACGCCCAGTGCGGCCTGCGGCTCGACCCCTACTTCTCGCTGCCGAAAATGCTGTATCTTCGAAACGAGCGGCCGGACGTGTGGGAAAAGACAAAAAAGCTCATCGGTGTGCAGGACTACATCTGCTATCTGCTGACGGGAAACTACGTGACCGACTGGTCGCAGGCCTGCCGGACGATGCTGCTTGATCTGCGCACGTTTACGTGGAACGAGGCGCTCCTTTCCCTGCTGGAGCTGGATCGCTCGCTGCTGTGCGATCTCTGTCCGCCGGGCGGCGTGGCCGGAACGCTCAGCGAAAGCTATGCGGCGATGGTCGATCTGCCGGCCGGACTTCCCGTGCTGCTTTGCGGCGGGGATCAGCAGTGCGCAGCGCTGGCGCTGGGGCTGTTTTCCCCCGGCACCGCCACGGCGAACACGGGAACCGGCTCGTTTGTGCTGGGTTATGCGGCGCAGCCGACGTTCGACGAACAGCAGCGGATCCTCTGCTCTGCGGCGGCCGTTCCGGGGCGCTGGATCGTTGAAGCGGGCATTTATGCTTCGGGCGCGACGTACAATTGGTGCAGAAAGCAGCTCTTTGACCAGTGCGGCGCGGATGAAGTGACGTTCGAGCAGGTGAACCGCGAAGTGGACGACACGGCGCCCGGCGCAGGGGGCGTTGTGGTGCTGCCGCATTTTCAGGGGAGCGCCGCGCCCTATTGGAACCCGAAGGCCAAGGGCATGTTTTTCAACATGAATCTCGGCACGACCCGCGGGCAGATGTGTCGCGCCCTTTTGGAGGGCATCGCCAGCGAAATTGCGGAAAACATCGCGCTTATCGAGCAGAACGCGGGCGAAATCGAGCGGGTGTATCTGGCGGGCGGGCTGACGAAATTTCCCACCTATTGCCAGATTCTGGCCGACTGCCTGGAAAAGCCGGTCATCCGGCAAAAGAATGCGGAAGCCACGCTCCTTGGCTGCGTGATGAGCGCCGCGGTGACACTGGGCGTGTATCCGGATTACGAAACGGCCTCTGCCGCGGTGGCGAACGGCGCGGGCGAAGTGTTCGAGCCGGCGGCGGAGCGGGTAAAGATCTACCGCGATCTGCGTGCGCTCAAGAAGGCGCTCTACGACGCCCTTGCCTCCAACGGCATTTACGAAATGGCCGAGGCGCTGCGGTAGCAGAGCTTTCTTGAAAACGGCGCAGGATGCAAAGTGCGCTTTCGGGCGGAAGGCCGGGCGCAGAACATTCAAAAGATATACAAAAACGGCGGGACGATGGTTGTCCCGCCGTTTGGCTGTTTTTGGAAAGAAGGTTTGAAGAAATCCAATTAGGAGAATTTGAATTTTTGAAAGAATGGTCTGTTTTCTTGAAAGAATAGTTGTCGACGGAAGAAAAGCCGGACGGACGTTGCCTTCTTCTGCGTGCAGGGAAAGACTGTTCAAAACAATGAGGAAGCAGCAGGGTCGAAGCGCTGCGCCGACGCGCGGCAAAGGCCTTTACATGGGCGCTTTGACCAGTTGGAAAAGCATCTGCTTTCCGAAGTTTTTCTGAAATTTTTTGAAAAGGTGTACAAAAACATCGGAACAGCTGTTGCTTTGTCGTTTGCCACTTGAGCGTTACTTGCGTAGATGCTTTTGCTGTGTTTAGGGCTATTGCATTCAGCCTCCCTTCGTATTATAATAAAGGCAGGCGGGCGGATTATTTGCGAGTTAGTCCTGTCCTGTCGTGTTACCGCTTGCAGGTGTTACAGCATTTGCAAGCGGTCTTTTTATCTTCGGCGCGAATCACTTCGATTTTTACCGTCTTAGTGACAGTGACCTTGATAACAGACTTGGTCTGCTTGTGCTGTCCCATGGGGCACTCCTTTCTGCCCGCCTTGCCTTTGCGTCTTGGGGTTTTCCTTGGCGCATTCTTTATATAGCATTGGAAGGAACTTCACTTTTTGAAAAACTGAGGGGAACTGCTGGCTGACTGGAATCCTTCTCACGAATTCGCCGCTTTTCTGCTGGACGGGTGACTTTGCGTCAGCCGTGACCTTTAGGGCGCGTGACGGTTTTGTCAGCACCCCTTGCGCTGCTTCGCTGGAGAACACGGCCCCCTGTCCCCGGACACACGGCACCCCTATACCCTCTGGGGCACGCGGCGGAGCACACAGTAGGAACCGGATGCGCCTTCGTCAAGCTGGGGGCAGCGCTTTTTCAAAAGGAAAAGGGGCGCTTCGCCTTGGCGGCGTTACGGCTGTTTCGCTTCGGCGTAACGCTCCATGCCCCACCAGTTGGGCAGCAGGTCTTTGAGCAAAACCGTCTCGCGCATTTCATAATCCACCAGAATTTCCATCTGACCGTTATCCTCGTTGAGCTGATAGAAAAACTCCCGGCAGGTGCCGCAGGGCATTCCGCTGCCGCCGCCATGGGGGGCCTTGTCCCGAAAGGCGATGAGCCGTTTGACCTTCGTCTGTCCGCTGGCTGCGTACATGGCGAGGGCGGCTACCCGCTCGGCGCAAAGGTTCATTCACGCCGCTGCAGCTTTCGATGCAAAAGCCGGTGTAAATTTCGCCGTTTTCGCTCTCGAGCGCGCAGACCACATCACATGATGCGCGTACACAAACGGAGAAACGTCCTGCGGACGGTATTGCCTTTTTGCGGCTCCGTACAGTTTTTCCCAGATATCCATGGGAGGCCTCCTTCGCAGTTCCGTTGGGCGGCACGGCTTGAAACGGACGCCGCCTGAAAAGAGCAGCGCCCGAACCTGCCGGGGCTCGGGCGTTTTTGAATGACTGTCGGAAAATCTGAAATTTTCCGCCGGGAGGAAGCTGTTTGGAACAGACGCGCTGAAAAAACGCTTCTGTTCTCCAGCGCCCCTTTTCGCGGGTCAGCCGACGACGTGCAGGCTCTTGTGATAGATGCGGCGGATGTCCTCTTCCGTCATCTGGACGGGGTTGTTGCGGCCGCAGGCCCCCTTGCCGCAGATGGCGATGAAGTGCTCGATCTCGTCGCTGGTATAGGTGTTTTTGTCCTCGATGAGCGCGCCGATGTACTCAGAAAGGTCAGAAATATCCGAAAGCCCCAGAATGGAAAGCAGCTCGTCGATGCGTTCCTTTGCGCCCGGATAGCAAAATTCCACAAAGGCGGCCATGGGCAGCGACACCGCCAGACCGTGCTGCACGCCGCGCAGCGCCGTGAGCGGATAGCTCATGGAATGCAGGGCGATCGTGCGCTCCTGCGCGATGACGATGCCGGCGTAGGTGGCGTTATAGAGCAGCTCTTCCCGCTGGGCGGGGGTGAGCTTGCCCTCCTTGAGGGCGGGGTAGTTTTTTGCAAAAATGCGGAACACTTCCCTGGCAAAAAGCGTTCCGGCGGGCGTCGCCTTGCAGGAAAGATAGCCTTCGAGCGCATGGGCGAACGCGTCGAGCGCGGTGTTTCGCGTCAGCGTCATCGGGAGAGCTTCCGTATAGCGGCCGTCGAGCAGGGCGTATTTTGCATGAAGCCGGGTGTCGCCAAAGCTCTTTTTATTCGTGCCGCCGTCGATGGTCAAAACGGCGTTATACGTCACCTCAGAACCGGTGCCCGCCGTGGTGGGAATGGCGATGAGCGGAAGCGCGGGGTTGGGCCAGGCGTTTTTGAAAAGCTCCTCTGCGGGCATATCGTTGACGGCGAGCACGCAGGCCGCCTTGGCCGAATCCAGGGCGGAGCCGCCGCCGATGCCGACCACCAGATCACAGCCGCTGGCAAAAGCGAATTTGCCCAGCTCGTTGGCAAAGGCCAGCGAGGGGTTGTTCTCGCAGCGGTCAAAAATGGCATACGTCATGTTCTGCGACGCGAGGGCGGCAAGCACGTCGTCGAGCGCGCCGTTTTTGCGGGAAGAGGGCGAGGTGACGATCAGCGCTTTTTTGCCGAGGGAGGAAAACAGCGCGGCGTTGTCGCGGACGCAGCCGGAACCGGCGATGATTTTGACAGGCATGAAGAAAGTATAGGACATGGTAAAACGCGCCTTTCTGCGGCAGGGGTCTGCCGAAAAAATTTGTCTGCTTTATTTTACCACAGCCGCGCCGCCGTGAACATCCCCCAGGGCGTTTTTCGGGCGGGAACGCTCCGGATTTTCCTGTTCCTGCTGCTGCTTGAGACGCGTCAAAGCGGCGTATTGCCGAAACGCTGCTTCCAGCTCGTAGATCGCATAATCGGTCATTTCTGTCGTGGCCGCACCGGAAAAGGTTTCTTCCGCAGCACGGCAGCGCGCCCGCGCCCGTTCGATCTGCTGCTGAAGCGGGAAGGGCTCTTCCCTTTTTTCGGAAAACAGAAAACCGCGGATGCGCTCGGCTGTTTTTTGGAAAAACTCCGGCAAAAAACCGGAAAACGGGAAATTTTGTTTCTTTTTTCTCATAACGAATCTCCTTTCAAACGTTTTTTTCAAAAAAAGAGTTCCCTTTTTTTCGCTTTTCAAACGGAAACCGCGCTGTTTTTCTTGCCTTTCCGTCCGGGCTGTATTATGATAAAAATGGAATATTTGCCACGAGGAGTTTCCGTTTCCGGCAGACGGCGTTTTTTAGCGTTTTTTCAAAAAGGAGTTTCCATTTTGGATCATAAACAGGACAAACGCGCGCTTTTGATGGAAAAAGCGGTGGAGCTTTACGCCCAGGAAGGGCGGCTTTCCATCCGCGGCCTGGCTGCTGCCGCCGGAATGAACGTTGCGTCGGTCAATTATTATTTCGGCAACAAGCAGAATCTGATGGATCAGATCATCCGCACGCTGATCGACTCCTTTCAGCAGCTGGCGCTCGCGGCAGAAAAAGACCCCGCGCCCCCGCGCGAACGGTTCTGCCGTCTGCTTTGCGAAACGAGCAGGCGCATGGCGGAAAATCCCGGCGCGGCACGGC
>JAEYFO010000146.1 GCA_023402915.1 Bacillota bacterium
TGGCATAATCATACGTTTTGTTTTTTCGGACAATATTGGCCGCCAGCGCCACGACGAGGCAGATGCCGATCATCGAAAAATACGACAGCGCCACGCCCCACGCGCCATAGGGCGCAAAATACACCGCCGCATACACGCCCGACACCATGGACGGGCCGACCAGCGCGCCAAACCAGACGCTCGAAATCGGAAAGGCGACGCGAAGATCCTGTTTGAGCTTCATGGGAATCCCTGTCCTTTCTCTGGTTTCGTCTGTCGTTCGTTATGCGCGGGGCTTGCAGGGGACGGGCGGCCACGGACGGCCGTACTGTTCGCAGGCGCGGTGTCCGCCCTTCTGTCCGGCCATGATGAGCTTGAAGGACTGGAAGCGCCACTGTCCGTCGGCGTCGCGCACCACCTGGAGCTCATAGCGGCCGTAGGTGATGCAGTCGCTCGTGCGGGGATAATCCTTGAAGCACTGCCAGGAGTGCATGTAGCAATGCACCAGCGCGCTGTCCGCCGTTTCAAAATGGATCTGCATGTTCGTGATGAGGTGCGTGCCCGTCGTGGCGCTGCCCATCATCTTCTGAAGGCTGGCCAGAATGGCCGCGCGGCCCTCGGTCTGCCCTTCATACACGTCGCCCCAGCTGAGGATGCCCGTTTCCGTGAAGCAGGAAGCCATGCCCACAGGGTCGCAGTTGTCGCAGCTCTGGGTGTAATGATACATGCACTCTTCCACGGCGAAGCGGTCCTCAATGCGCTGCACGCGCGCTTCGAGCGTTTCGGCGGGAGCATCGGGGATCTGACACATTTTTCCTTCGACAGTATACTTCATAATGAGTTGCCTCCCAAGCGTTTGATAGGAATTTGTTAGAATTGCTGTGACGAGGTATCAGTATGCAGTATAGTTTGTCGTTAAAATCACCACAATCACCCGAAAGTAGTATTTTTCACAGGGGGTCGCTTTGACAAAAAAATACTACTTTCGGGGAGTTTCCGAAAAAATCGCCGCCGTGTATCATAGCGGTATCGGCTGATATTTGTCTATCAATGCGCACTGCTTTGTCTATCCATCCAAACAAACCGTCAAAATTTTACACAGGGGGCATTTCAAATGTACGATTATGATCTGACCGGAAAGGTCGCCGTCGTGACGGGCGCCGCCAAGGGCCTGGGCAACGAATACGCCGAAACCCTGGCGCTTCAGGGCTGCGACGTGGCCATCATCGACATTCTCGAAGATCTGGCCAAGGAAGAAGCCGCGCGCATCGAAAAGATGACCGGCAAGAAGATCCGCGCCTACTACGGCGACGTTGGCGAAGAAGCGGACGTCATCAAGGCCGTCGGCGAGATCGTCAGGGAATTCGGTCGCATCGACATCCTCGTCAACAACGCCGGCATCCTTCTTTATGGCCCCAAGACCGACGGCAAGGATCCCTTCATGGATTATCCCGTCGAGACGTGGGACCGCGTCATGAAGACCAACATCACCGGCGTCTGGCTCATGACCCGCGAAGTGGTCAGGCAGGACATGCACAAGCACGGCGGCAAGGTGGTCAACATCGCTTCCGTCGGCGGCATCCGCTCCACCAAGGCCGGCTGCCCCAGCTATCACGCCTCCAAGGCGGGCGTCATCCTGCTCACCGCCTCTCAGGCCGCCGAGCTGGCCCGCTTCGGCATTCTCGTCAACGCCATGTCTCCCGGCTCCATCCGCAACGGCACCATGGGCTCCCGCTCCGCCAACGCCTCCAACGAAATGGGTTGGCGCACGAACGGCTGCCCCCTCAAGCGCCGCGGTTCCTACGGCGAGATGAGCACCGCCCTGCTGATGCTCGTTTCCGACGAAAACAGCTACGTCAACGGCCAGAACATCGTCGTGGACGGCGGCTGGACCATCCAGATGTAAGCGCTGCGGGCGGGAAAGGAAGAAAAGACTATGTCGAATCTGTATAAGTTCCACAACGATCTGACCGGCAAGGTGGCGCTCGTCACCGGCGGCGCCATCGGTCTGGGCAACGAATACGTCGAAACGCTGGCCTCCAAGGGCTGCGACGTGGCCATTCTGGACATCAACTATGAAAAGGCCAGGGAAGAAGCCGCCCGCATTCAGGCGGAGACCGGCCACCACGTCAAGGCGTACTACGGCGACGTCGGCGAAGAAGCGGACGTCATCAAGGCCGTCGGCGAGATCGTCTATGATTTCGGCCGCATCGACATCCTCGTCAACAACGCGGGCATCCTGCTCTACGGCCCGAAGGAGGACGGCAAGGATCCCTTCATGGATTATTCCCTCGAAACCTGGGATCGCGTCATGAAGACCAACATCACCGGCCCCTGGCTCGTGACCCGCGAAGTGGTCAGGCAGTCCATGCAGTGGCTCCGCCACGGCAAGGTGGTCAACATCGCTTCCGTCGGCGGCATCCGCTCCACCGCGGCCGGCTGCCCCAGCTATCACGCCTCCAAGGCGGGCGTCATCATGCTGACCGCTTCTCAGGCCGCCGAGCTGGCTCCCCTGGGCATCATGGTCAACGCCATGTCCCCCGGCTCCATCCGAAACGGCACCATGGGCTCCCGCTCCGCCAATGCGTCGAACGAAGAAGGCTGGAAGACCAACGGCTGCCCGCTCCAGCGCCGCGGCGAATACGGCGAGATGAGCACCGTGCTCCTGATGCTGGTTTCCGATGAAAACACCTACATCAACGGCCAGAACATCGTCGTGGACGGCGGCTGGACCATCCAGATGTAAGCAAAAAGGATTTTTACGATGGTTCGATTTGATTTGACGGGCAAAGTGGCGCTCGTCACCGGCGGGGCCAGGGGTCTGGGCAACGAATATGTCGAGACCCTCGCCCGGCAGGGCTGCGACGTGGCGCTTGTGGATTATGACGGCGAAGCCGCCGTGCGCGAGGCTGCCCGCATCGCGGAGGAGACCGGAAAGCATGTGCGCGGCTACGCCTGCGATGTTTGCAGCGAGCAGCAGATCATCGCCGCGGTCGGCGCGGTCGTGGAGGATTTTGGCCGGATCGACATTCTCGTCAACAACGCCGGCATCCTTCTTTACGGACCCAAGACGGACGGCAAGGACCCTTATCTCGACTATCCGATCGAGACGTGGGACAGGGTGCTGCGCACCAACCTCACCGGCACGTGGCTCATGGGCCGCGAGGTGGTCAAACAGTCCATGCAGTTCCTCGGAAAAGGGCGCATCGTCAACATCGCTTCCGTCGGCGGCATCCGCTCCACGGCGGCGGGCTGCCCCAGCTATCACGCCTCCAAGGCGGGCGTCATCCTGCTGACCGCCTCCCAGGCGGCGGAGCTGGCGCGCTTTGGCATTCTGGTCAATTCCATCTCTCCCGGCTCCATCCGAAACGGCACCATGGGCTCCCGCTCGGTCAACGCCTCAAACGAAGAGGGCTGGAAGACCAACGGCTGCCCGCTCCGGCGGCGGGGCGAATACGGCGAAGTGAGCGCCGCGCTTTTGATGCTCGTTTCCGATGAAAACACCTACATCAACGGCCAGAACATCGTCGTGGACGGCGGCTGGACGATCCAGATGTAGGAAAAACGCACAGAAAACAGAAGGCTGCGGGCGGCTGCGGTTTTTTTGAAAAGGCTGAAAAGTTTGAAAAACCCATGCCGCGCGCATTCCGGAACGGGCGGCGCAGCGCCCCCTTTCCCCACTGATTCACACACGGAAAAGAAGGTACGATCCAACATGTCTCAGATGAAACTTTTTGAACGGACGAAAATCGGCTGCGTGACGCTGCCCAACCGCGTGGGTCTGGCCCCCATGGGTATGCGCACGTCGGACGGCAGCTTCCAGGACAACACCTGCCGCTACTATCAGCGCGTCGCCCGCGGCGGCACCGGCCTCATCATCACCGGCAACGCCATGGCCACGACGGAGTTTGAGCCCCGCTCGAACTACCTGCTCAACGACTTCCAGCAGGTGTGCGCCCTTTCGAAGGCCGCCGAATACGTCCATTATGAAGGAAGCAAGATCTTCCTCCAGATCGGCCCCGGCCTTGGCCGCGTCGGCCACAAGGATCCCAAGAATCCGCCGCACGCGCCCAGCGCCATTGACGCGAAGTTCTTCCCCGGCGTATTGTGCATCCCCTTCACCGAAGAGGAGATCGCCCGCCTCATCAAGGCCGTGGCGCAGACCGCCAAGTACGCCCAGACCGCCGGCTGCGACGGCTGCGAGATCCACGCCTACGGCGGCTATCTGGTCGACCAGTTCCTCACCCGCAAGTGGAACAAGCGCACCGACAAATACGGCGGCGACCTCAAGGGCCGCATGACGTTCCTGTTTGAAATTCTCGACGCCATCCGCGCGGCTGTCGGCCCCAGGTTCCCCATCATCGTCAAGGTGACGGTCGATCACTGTATGCCCGAAGATCCCGAAATGCGCAATCTCGAAGAGGGCCTTGAGATGTGCCGCCTGCTCAAGGAGCACGGTAATTTCGACGCGCTGCACGTCGATCGCGGCTGCTACGAGCGCTATTATTATCAGGTGCCCACGGTCTATGAAGAAAAGGGCCTGAACATCGAAGCGTGCAAGAAGGTCAAGGAAGTCATGGGCGACATCCCCGTGCTGGGCCACGGCAAGCTCAACGACCCCGCCGTCGCCGAGCGCGCGGTGGAAGAGGGCGCTGTGGACATCGTGCTCATGGGCCATCAGCTCATCGCCGATCCCGACTGGTGCAACAAGGTCAAGGCGGGCGACTGGCGCGCCATCAACTACTGCATCGGCTGCAACGAGTGCCTCAACACCGGCTTCCACGGCAGGCACCGCACCTGCGCCATCAACCCCATGGGCAGCCGCGAAACGGATTTCGAGCTGAAAAAGACCGATTCTCCCAAGAAGCTCCTGGTCATCGGCGGCGGCTGCGGCGGCATGAAGGCCGCGCTCATGGGCGACTGGATGGGCCACGACGTGACGCTGTGGGAAAAGACCGACCGGCTGGGCGGATTGCTGCTGGCCGCGGGCGCGCCTTCCTTCAAGGCGGACATGAAGACCTTCATCAACAACATGATCCACCGGCTCGACCGCTCCGGCGTGAACGTGATCCTCAACAAGGAAGCCACGGCCGAAGAAGTCATCGCCGGAAACTACGACGCGGTCATCCTCGCCAGCGGCTCCCGTCCCATCGTGCCCCGCATCCCGGGCATCGACGGCAAGAACGTCACCACCGCTGTGGACGTGCTGCGAAACGGCGTCAAGCTCACCGGCAAAGTGGCCGTCATCGGCGGCGGTCTGGTCGGCCTTGAGACCATGCTCCACATCAACGAAACGGCCAAAGAGGTCTGCGTCGTCGAAATGATGGACGACATCCTCAAGACCGCGACCCACCTGTTCAACTGCGACCAGAGCCTGCCCGGAGCCACACACAAAGGAGCTGTTTTTTTGAAGGAATTTTATAAGATCGGCGAAATTTCCGCCCTGTTTCACATCGGTCAGGAC
>JAEYFO010000286.1 GCA_023402915.1 Bacillota bacterium
AAATCGCGGCGGAGGGAACGCCTTTGACGCTCAAAAACACCTATACCGGCGATTTCATCACGCTCTACGGCGTGGAAGAAGCGGCGGTCAAGGCGCTGGGAGCGCCCTATGAGGCCATCCGCGACGCGTTCCGGGTGTCCGTTCCCGACACGGCGGCGGCCACGAAGCTGATCGTGGAGCATCCGGCGCTGTTTTCCGATTACGAGATCACCAAGGGAAAGATGGACGACGTGTTCCTGGCCGTCACGGGCAGGGTTTTGACGGGAGGCGAGCAGAAATGACGGGGCTTTGGACGCTCATCAGGCGAAACACCAAGCTGTATTTCAAGGATAAGGGCATGTTCTTTTCGTCGCTCATCACGCCGGTGATCCTGCTGGTGCTGTATGCGACGTTCCTCAAAAACGTGTACGACGATTCCTTCCGTTCGGCGCTGGCGGCGGCGGGCGCAACGATCTCAGGCGACGTCGTCAACGGCTGCGTGGGCGGCCAGCTGATTTCGTCGCTGCTGGCGGTCAGCTGCGTGACGGTGGCGTTTTGTTCGAACCTTCTGATGATAAAGGACAAGGCCAGCGGCGCGCGAAACGATCTGGCCATCGCGCCGGTGCGGCCCTCGACGCTGGGGATGAGCTATTGCTTTGCGTCGCTGTTTTCCACGCTCATCATCAGCTTTCTGGCGCTGGTGGTCAGCCTTGGCTATCTGGCGCTGACGGGCTGGTGCCTGACGGCGGGAGACGTGCTGCTGATGATCCTGGACGTGCTGCTTTTGACGGCGTTTGGCACGGTGCTGTCCTGCTGCGTGAACTTTTTCCTCTCCACGGACGGGCAGGCTTCGGCGGTGGGCACGATCATCAGCGCCGGATACGGCTTCCTTTGCGGGGCGTATATGCCCATTTCCAGCTTTGGCAGCGGCCTTCAGAATGTGCTCGCCTTCCTGCCGGGCACCTACGGCACCAGCCTTTTGCGCAACCATGCCATGCAGGGCGCGTTTGCCGAAATGGTGCAGCAGGGCTTTCCGGCGGAGGTGGTGGAAGCCATCCGCGACAGCGTGGATTGCAACCTGTATTTCTTTGGAACAAAGGTGGAAACCGGCGCGATGTACGCCATTCTCATCGGCAGCATTCTGGTGCTGACGGGCGTGTTCGTGGCCATGAATCTCCTTTCCCAAAAAAGGAGCAAATAAAAGAGGCGAATATAAAATGAAACGTGCGATCTATGTCCACGGCAAGGGCGGCTCTGCGGCGGAAGCCGGGCATTACCGGCCGCTTTTGCCGGGGTGGGACGTGGTTGGTTTTGACTACCGGGCGCGGACTCCGTGGGACGCAAAGGAAGAGTTTTCCCGCTTTTTTGACGCGCAGAGCGCCGGACAGGATGCGGTGATGGTGATCGCCAACAGCATCGGGGCGTTTTTTGCGCTGCATGCGCTTTCGGAAAAGCCCATCGCGCGGACGCTGCTGATCTCGCCGGTGGTCGATATGGAAGCGCTCATTCAAAGCATGATGAAATGGGTGGGCGTGACGGAAGAGGCGCTGCGCCAGGCGGGTGAAATTCCCGTCGAGGGCGGCGAAACGCTTTCGTGGGAATCCCTTTGCTACGTGCGGGAGCACCCCATCCGCTGGAACAAACCGGCGAGCATCCTCTATGGCGAAAGGGACGCGCTGACGAGCCGGGAGACCATTGCCGCGTTTGCGGCGCGGACCGGCGCGGAATTGACCGTCATGCCGGGCGGGGAGCACTGGTTCCACACGCCGGAACAGATGGCGTTTTTGGACGATTGGGTCAAAGGAGTCATGAAAAGCCCTGTTTGAACGGAAAACGGGGAGTTTTTCAAAAATTCAAAAAGAAAAACCGGCGGATCTGCCGGAAAGACTGCGCTATTTAGGGGCGGCTGCGGGAAGCGGCGCGCCCCTTCGGCAATGAAAAGAGGGAAAGATCGTGAAGAAAAAACAGCCGTCGCGGGCGGAGCGCGCAAGAAAAATTCTGATTTTCTGGACGCTGTTTATCGGCGTGGGCGCAGTGGCGGGAGCGGCCGCCATGCTGATCGATCCCAGCGGCAGGGCGTTGGGCATGGACGCGATGCTGCCCTATTTTCAGGTGCTGCCCTTTGCGGACAAATTGTTCCGGAATTTTACGTTTTCGGGCGCGGCGCTTTTGATCGTCAACGGCCTGAGCAATCTGACAGCAGCGGGGTTGCTCTTTGCAAAAAAGAAGGCGGGCGTCGCGCTCGGCGGCCTGTTCGGCGTGACGCTGATGCTCTGGATCTGCATCCAGTTCGTCATTTTCCCGATGAATTTCATGTCCACCAGCTATTTCGTGTTCGGCCTTTGTCAGGCGGCCACGGGCTATGCGGCGTGGGTGTTTCAAAAGCAGGAAGCGTTTGTCGTCGATGCGGCGGACTACCCCAACATTGGCGCGAATCCGAACCGGCTGGTGGTGTATTTTTCCCGCATGGGCTACGGAAAAAAGCTGGCGCTCGAAGAGGCGAACCGGACGGGCGCGGCGGTGTATGAGCTGCGTTCGACGGAGCGGACGGAGGGCACGCTGGGCTTCTGGTGGTGCGGGCGGTTCGGAATGCATCGCTGGGCCATGCCCATTGAACCGGTCAAAATCGACCTTTCCGCCTATGAACATGTGACGATCTGCGCCCCGATCTGGGTGTTTGCGCTGGCCGCGCCGGTGCGCAGCTTTTGCAAAGAAGCGGCGGGAAGCATCAAGGAAGCCGACTACATTCTGGTGCATCATACCGCCGGCCGCTACGAAAATGCCGCCCGGGAAATGGACGCGCTCCTCGGCCTGAAGCACACGGGCTTTCGCAGCGTGCAGTGCAAGATGGGGAATTTCCGGGAGCGGTAAGCCGCGCGGCGAAAGGGAGTGCAGCGGCTTTTTCTTGGAAGGCGGAACGGGTCAAAAAAACAGAAAGAGGGAAGAAGCGGGGGCAACGGAAAAGCCCGTTTTTTCAAAGACAGAAAACAAAAAAACAGCGCCGCCTGAGGAAGCGCGAATCGCTTCTGCAAGCGGCGCTGCTGTTTTTGGAGGAAGAACCCTTTTTTGTTTTGAAGGAAGAACTCCAGCGACGATGCAGAAAACCGGATTTTGGTGAAGTTGTTTTTTCGGAAAATCCCTTGGGAAAATGGCTGTATCGCACAAAAAGCATGGGTCAACTTTGTCCGGAAAGCGCCCGGCGTCTGGCGCGGCGGACGCGGTTGATGTGCCGCTCGAAATCGCCGCTGTTCAGAAGCTCCGCCAGCACCAGCTGTTCAAACGCCGGAACCGTGCAGGACAAAAAGCCCAGCTTTTGCACATAGGGCTGCACCAGCCGCTCGGGCAGCACCATATAGCCCACGCGCAGGGCGGGGGAGATCGTGCGGGAAAAGGTGTTGAGGTAGATCACGTTGTCCCGGTCTGAGAGGACGAACAGCGTTTCCATGGGCTGGGAGGAGACGGAAAACTCCGATCCGTAGTCCGATTCCACCAGAAAACGCCCGGAATGTTCCGCCCAACGGAGGTATTCGTGCCGCTTGGAGGCGGAGGCCGTCACGCCGCTGGGGAAGCTGCGGTAGGGTGTGGTGTGCAACACGTCCGCCCGGCAGGCTGAGAGCGCCGCGCTGTCAATGCCGTCCTGCGCCAGGGGAAGCAGCTCGCACCGAACGCACGCGGCGTGGTAGATCTGCTCGATCTTTTCATAGGAAGGGGTCTCGATGGCATAGACCTTTTCCCGCCCCAGCAGCGTGACGATCTGGCCGTAAAGATATTCTGCGCCCGAGCCGACGACGATCTGATCGAGCGAGACGCGGATGCTGCGGTTGCGCGCCAGATAGCGGGCGATGGCGCTGCGCAGCTCGATGCACCCGGAGTTTGGGGGGCGCTCCAAAAGCGCGTCCTGAAAATCGGAGAGCACCTTTCGCATGGTTTTGCTCAGGATGGAAAGGGAAAATTCCGGATCACCGGCCGGGATGCGGCGCACGGGCAGGGGGGAAACCCTGGCGGCATCGGCGCTTTGGGCGGGGGCGGCAAAGCCGTCCGACGGGCGGAAGATCACAAAATAGCCGCTGCGCTCGCGGGATTCGGCGTAGCCCTCGTCGCAAAGCAGCCCGTAGGCGTGCTCGACGGTAACGGTGCTCAGCCCCAGCTCCGCGCTCAGCAGGCGCTTGGAGGGCAGCTTGCTGCCGCAGGGGAATGTGCCGCAGATGATGTCGTCGCGCAGCAGCCGGTACAGCTGCAAATAAGCTGGGCGCTGCGCTTTGTCGATCCTATATTGCATCTGGTATTACTATTTTCTCCGTTTCTGACTATTTCATAGTATCAGATATTGTATAAGATAAAGAGGCAAAGTGCAAGGAGGTTTTGAAACATGCGGGCACAAACCCAGACCAACACGAAGAAAACGACGCTCCGGCTGTGCGGCACGGCCATGTTCATGGCGCTCAACGTGGCCATGAGTTCCTTTGGCGTTCCCGTTCCGGGCGGCCATCTTTATATGAACGACATCATCATCTGCACGGCGGCCATTCTGCTCGACCCGTTCGAAGCGTTCGCTGTGGGCGGCGTGGGCGCGTTCCTGGGCGACCTGCTGTTTTACCCCACGCCCATGTTCGTCTCGCTCGTGACCCACGGCCTGCAGGCCGTCGTGATCTCGCTCTTTTCCCACAAGGCGCTCAAGGATCGTCCGGCGCTGGCCTCCGGCATCGGCGTGACGGTCGGCGCGGTCATCATGGTCGTGGGCTATTCGCTGGGCCGCGCGTTCCTTTACAGCACGCCGGAATACGCCCTGCTCAAGCTGCCCTACCAGATCCTGCAGGCCGCCGTGGGCGCTGTGGCCGGTATGCTGCTTTGCTGGAAATGCGGCGTTCGCAAGCTCTATCAAAACGCTGTGGAGAAAGCGTAACATTCCATTCATTCAAATAAAGAGAAAAAACCAAACCGCCCGGCTGCTTCGAGGAAAAACTTCGGAGCGCCGGGCGGGTTTTCTTTTGAAAAAAGTTGAAGAGCGTCGGTCAAAAACGCCGCAGCGCCGAATCGGCCGCCGCCTGCGGGAAAAAGCTGGCTGTTTGAAAAAGGGGAAAGATCGATCGGAAAGACGCTGCGCAAAAGAGCGGCGAGCCGCGCGGCAGATCGTTTTTCAAAAAATGCGATCATGGCGCGGAAGCAAAAAACGCTGCGGACGAACCGCAGCGCTTTGCGTTTTGAAACGAAACCCCGTCAGGAATTCGAGGGACTGGCCACGAGGAACAGCATGTCGCTGCCGCCCTCGCTTTCGGGGAACTGGCCGTACATGGTGAAGTTATACATCAGCCGCTCGGCGGGATAAACGCCGTAGCCGTCCTGATTGTGGTCGGTGGTGTCGTAGGAATCGGCCACGAGGAACACGTCGTCGTTTTCGGCTTCCGTGCCCATGGTGTCATAGCCGATGATGGTCTGCCAGTG
>JAEYFO010000307.1 GCA_023402915.1 Bacillota bacterium
GACGTCAACACCATTGTGGGCGATCCCCTGATCGCGCCGGACGGCACCATGATCGTTCCGGTGTCCAAGGTATCGACCGGCTTTGTTTCGGGTGGCGGCGAATATGCCGCACCCGGTCTGCCGCCGAAAAAACGGGAGCCGGAAGAGGAGGGGGCAGGCTGCTATCCCTTTGCGGGAGCGTCTGCCGCGGGCTTTTCCCTCACGCCCATGGCCTTCGTCGTGGTGGGAAACGGCGCTGTGAAGGTCATTCCGGCGCAGTATGGCACGGCGGTGGACCGGCTCATCGAGATGGTGCCGCGGCTGGCGGAGGAAATCAAAAAGATGCTGCATCGCAAAGAAAAGGACGAATACGACGAAATTTACGGAACGGACGGACCGGATTAACTGCGAAAAACAGGGCAGAAAGGGCGGCTGCGAAAAGAGCGGGCCGCCTTTTTTGAAGGAATACAGGGTGCGTTGGAGTTTTTTGGAAAGAGGGGAATGGCTGATGAAACGATTCAGGGCGGTAATCGCCGCGTGTTTGATGGCGATCGTGATGATGGGGACGGTTTTTCCGGCCGATGCAGCGGAAGAACCGAGCATTTCCGCCGGGGGCTGCGTGCTGATCGAGGCGCAGACCGGCCGGGTGCTTTTTGCGCAAAACGCCTATAAGCAGCTCCCCATGGCCAGCACGACAAAGATCATGACGGCCCTGCTTGCCGTGGAACACGGCGGCTTGCAGGAAGTTCTGTCCGTGCCCAAAGAGGCCAGCGGCGTGGAGGGCTCGTCGATCTATCTGGAAGCAGGGGAGCACATTACCTTTGAAAACCTGATCTACGGCCTGATGATGCACTCCGGAAACGATGCGGCCATGGCCATCGCCCTGCACGTGTCCGGCTCCGTGGAGGCGTTCGCGGAAAAAATGAACGAACGCGCTCAGGCGATCGGCGCAAAGCAGACGCATTTTGTCAACCCCCATGGCCTGCCGGACGACGCGCACTATACGACGGCGTATGACCTGGCGCTCATCGCGGCGGAAGCGATGAAAAACGCAACCTTTCGAACCATCGTCTCCACCACAGACCGGACGATCCCGTGGGAAGGACATCCGTGGGATCGGGCGCTGCACAACAAAAACAAAATGCTCTATCGCTACGATGGTGCGAACGGAATCAAAACCGGTTATACCAAAGCGGCGGGGCGCTGCCTTGTGACCGGCGCAGAGCGCGGCGGAATGCAGCTGATCTGCGTCGTGCTCAATTGTCCGAATATGTATGAAGATTCCGAAGCGCTGCTCGATTACGGGTTTTCGGAATTTTCGCCGGTAAAAGTCCTTGCAAAAAACGCGCTCCTTTGCAAGATCCCCCTGCAAAACGGGACAGAACCGGCATTGGAAGTTCGCCTCAAAGATGATATAGTAGTACCGTTGGCACAGAGCGAAAAGGGCGGCGTTTCCGTTCGGATCGCGGCGGAAAGCGGGCTCAAAGCGCCGCTCGCCGCCGGGACGCTGTTGGGACGGGCGGAGGTGTATCTTGGCGATACGCTGCTGCTGACGCGGGAATTGCGCTGCGCGCAGGAGGTCCCCGAAGCGCCGCTGTCCTTTTACTGGAACAGGGTCCTGAGAAGCTGGCTGCGGGGCGGGGTGCTCCGCGCGTGACGGCGGGAAAAGAATTGCGCGGGTTTTGAAAAACCTGCTGGAGAGGAAAGACGAAACGATGAGGCTGCAAAAATATCTGGCGCAGGCGGGCGTTGCATCGCGCCGAAAGAGCGAAGAATACATTCAGGCCGGGCGCGTGAGCGTCAACGGCGCGGTGGTGACCGAGCTGGGCACGAAGGTCGAAGCGGGAGATACGGTCTGCTTTGACGGGAAAAAAGTGGAATTTGAGCCGACGGTCTGCATTTTGTTCTATAAGCCGTCGCAGGTGATGTGTACGAGCGACGACCCGCAGGGCCGCCCCATTGTCAACGACTATTTCCGCGAGCTGCCGCTGCGGCTCTATACGGTTGGGCGGCTGGACTACGACACCGAGGGGCTGCTGCTGGTGACGAACGACGGCGAGCTGGCCAATCTTTTGACCCATCCGAGCCACGAGATCGAAAAGACCTATTACGTCGTCTGCCGAAATCAGCTCACCCATGAAGAGACGGCTCGGCTGCGCAGCGGCGTTCTGGTGGACGGGCGGCCCACTGCGCCGGCCAAAGTCCGGGTGCTTCGCGCCGGGCGGGACAACACCCGGTTGATGATGACCATCCACGAGGGACGCAACCGGCAGGTGCGAAAAATGCTCTATGCCGTGGGGCATGACGTGACGTTCCTGCGGCGCGAACAGCTGGGTCATTTGACGCTCGAAGGGTTGGAGCCTGGACAGTGGCGCTATCTGACCGAGGCGGAGACCGAAGAGCTTCGCCGCATGGCGCAGGGGGGAACTTCCGGCGCACATCCGAAGAGGGGAGGCGCGATCCATGCCTGACCTTGGAAACGCGCTTTCGATCTCCCATGACTACATGAAGCAGTGGATCCGGCCGGGCGACGCCGTGATCGACGCGACGGTCGGAAACGGCAAAGACACGGTGTTTCTGGCCGGTCTGGTGGGAGAAACGGGCAAAGTTTACGGCTTTGACGTGCAGCAGATGGCGCTGGACCGGGCAGCGGAAAAGCTGAGCGCGGCCGGGCTGCGGGAACGGGCGGAGCTGTTTTGCGACGGACACCAGAACATGGAGCGGCACGTTCTGCAAAAAGTGCGCTTTGTGGATTTCAACCTCGGCTACCTTCCGGCGGGCGACAAGGCCGTCACCACGCTGGTGAAAACGACCCTTCCGGCGGTGGAAGCGGCGCTTCGGCTGCTGCTGCCCGGCGGCATGTGCAGCATCTGCGTCTATCCGGGGCACGAAGAGGGGGAGCGGGAGCTTCAAGCGCTGCTGAGCCTTTTGCGGGAGCTGGACGAAAGGGAATATACGGTGGTGTACCGTGCGTTCTGGAACCAGAAAAAGCGTCCGCCGGAGCTGTTCGCCATCGTGAAGAATTTTCAAAAATAAGAGAAAAGAAATCGAAGAATCCGGAGCGTTTCCTTCGGGTTCTTTTGCGTCCTGACAGAATTTTGGACAGGATGGCGAAAAAACTGGAAAATTCGAAAATTTTTTTGTTTTGGAGAAGGAAAAAAGAGATGGAACGAGAATTATTAGAATATGGGGCAGGTTGGTACACTTTGTTCAAAAAATGACAACCTGCCCGGGATTCATCGTTTTTTCAAACTGAAATAAGGAGGGAATGGATCATGAATGCAGGAACAGCTCTTTCTGCCGGAGACGCTTTGGCGCAGGGCGGATTGATCACTGTTGCAGGGCTTGGGACCGTTTTTCTGGTGCTGATTCTCCTGGTGCTGATGACGCTGCTTCTCGGGGCGGCCATCCGGAAACTGGGCGTTGGCCAAAAGCACGAACAGAAACCGGAATCCGCGCCCGCTGCGGCAACCCCTGTACCCACAGTCAATCATGAAGAACTCACCGCCGCGATCGCCGCCGCAATCGCCGAAACGATGGGGACGGATGTGACGGGGCTTCGGATTCACTCGATCAGGAAAATTTCCTGAACCCACGGCAACGAATCGAACGATTTTTCGGAGGATACTATGATGCGCAAATTTATCGTCAACGTCAACGGCAGCTCCTATGAAGTGTCGGTCGAAGAGATCGACGGCGCTTCCGCCCCCAAGGCAGCCCCCGCCGCGCCTGCGCAGGCCGCGCCCGCTGCTCCTGCTCCTGCTCCCGCTGCGCCCGCTCCCGCCGCCGGCGGAAGGGTCGTGGCCTCTCCCATGCCCGGAAATATCCTCGACGTGCGGGTCGCCGCCGGTCAGAGCGTCAAATCCGGCGCTGTGC
>JAEYFO010000336.1 GCA_023402915.1 Bacillota bacterium
GGTCCAGCGTGCGCTGATCGGAAAACTGGTCTCCGTAGAACGTTTCCAAAATGGCGGGAACGGCGCTGCTTTCCGATTCGGGCTGAGAGGAGCTGCCGGAAGGCGTTTCCGGCTCCTCCTGCGCGCCCTCCTGAGAAAACGGCCAGAGCGAGACGGACTCGCCGCCGTGCAGCAGCGTTTTGACCGCCCATACGCCTGCAAAGGCCAGCAGCGCGAAAATCAGCAGCAGCACGACGCAGCCGATGGCCACGCCCTTGCGCGCGGTTTTTTCTTCGTCGTGGTTCGATGCCTGCGGCGCGGGGGGAAAAGCGCTCTGTTCGGCCGATTCGCCGGAAAGCACCTCCGGCGGCTGGGGTTCAAAGGGGGAATGTGCCATGATCGTTGCTCCTTTGGGGCGGATTTTTATTTTTCAGCGGGGCGGAAGCCCTCGAAGATCATCAGGTCAAAGCGGGAACGGGCGCGGTCGTAATCTTCCTGCGAGCGGATCGTCCAGGCCACGGGCACCGTGCCGAACAGATGGCGGCACAGCCACAGCGAAAGGTTCCCCTTGGCGGCGGTGTGGTCGTAGGCGATGAAGTCCGGGCGGCACAGGCAGTTGGTCAGAAGATGGGTCACGGCGAAATAGCTCAGCTTCTCCTTGCCGGTTTTGGCAAGGGGCGTAAGCCTGCTCGACAGCTGGCCGCGGATCACGCCCGGCCGGTAGCGGCGGAACCACTTGACTGCCAAAGGGCTGAAGGATTCCATGCAGTAGTCGCCGTGGTAGTCCCGCAGGATTTTCGAGGCGGCTTCGCACACGGGATAGTTGTTCACGGGGGACATCTTCAGCTCCACGATCAGCGGCACGCGGCCGTCCACCATGGAAAGCACGTCCGTAAAGAGCGGGATGCGCTCGGCGCTTCCAAGGAGCGGGAAGGACAGCAGCTCTTCGTAGGAATGGGCGTCCACCCGGCCCGAAACGCCGCAGACCCGCGGCAGCGTGTCGTCGTGGAACACCACCATCTGCCCGTCGCGGGTGAGCTGCACGTCCAGCTCGATGCCGTAGCCCGCCTCCACCGCCGCGCGAAAGGCGGCCATGGAGTTTTCCGGGCGGACAGGGGGCTGGCCGTTTTCCCCGCGATTGTCATGCAGGCCGCGGTGGGCGTAATCCCAGCCCATCAGGGGCGCGAAACGTTTTTTGCTGCGGCGGCGCGAGCCGATGGCGAAAAGATACAGAACCAGAATCAGAAGGATCGTCAGCAAAATCGCGGTCATTGGGAATCTCCTTTGAAAAGGCGGGAAACAGCTCAGTCCATATCCTCAAACGCTTCGAGCGCCGAGGCGGGCGGCGCGGGACGGTTGTCGCCGTGACGGACGAAGCACATCGTCACAAACGACGCGGCCACAAACAGCGCCCCATAGGGAAAGAGCGTCCAGTAGCCCACGTGCTCGAGGAAGAAGCCGGACAGGATGGGCGTGACGATCTGCGCCGCCATGGAGAAGGTGTAGTAGAAGCCGGTGTATTTTCCGACGTCCGAGCCCTTGCTCATCTCCACCACCATCGGATAGGAATTGACGTTGATGGACGCCCAGCCGACGCCCACGAGGACGAACAGCCCGTTTGCGATCATGGACACCGCCGGTTCGTCGTTTTTCATGACCACCATGGCGTCGCTCAGGAAGGAGGCGCCGAGGAGCGCCGCGGCCAGCAGCGCCGCGCCAAAGAGGATGACCTTCTTTCGGCCCAGACGGGAAGAGACGAGGCCCACCGGCAGGAAAGAGGCGATGGCCGACACCGTCGCCACCATCACGCAGGAGGCAAAGCCGCCGCCTGTGATGCCCAGCTGCACCTGGACGTATTTGGAAAACGAAGTGGTGACGGCGTTATAGCCCATGAACCACAGCGCCACAGAGCAAAGCAGGAAGATCAGGCTCTTTTTGACGGCGGGATCCATCGGCGCCTTTTTGGAAGAAGCGCCGTCGGTTTTTTCGTTGGGATCGTCCGCCGCTTCGTGATCGAGCGCCACCGTTTCCGCCGCCAGCTTGCGTTCGCGGATGGTCAAAAACAGCACGGCGACGGACACGAGCATCAAAATGGCCACCGCGAGGAAAATCGGGAAATAGTCCGGGTGCGTCCCTTCGCCAAGGAGCAGCCGGATACACACGAGCGCAAACAGGCCGCCCACCGCGCCCATGAGGTTGATGATGGCGTTGGCTTTCGAGCGCAGGGGCTTGGGGGTCACGTCGGGCATGAGCGCCACGGCGGGGGAGCGGTACACGCCCATCGCGACGAGCAGAAGCCCCAGCACGACGATGAAAAACGTCAGGTTTTCCGCCCGGTCCGCCGCGGGGAGAAGAAGCGTCAGCGCGCTCGCCGCCAGCGTTCCGCCCACGATGAAGGGCATCCGCCGCCCCAGCCGGGACGTGCAGCGGTCGGACAGCGCGCCGAAAAACGGCAGCAAAAACAGCGCCAGAATGTTGTCGAGCGACATGATGAATCCGGCCTGCGTGTCGCCCATGCGGAACGTGTTTTTGAGCATGAGGGGCACAAGGCTGTCGTAGACCTGCCAAAAGGCGCAGATCGACAAAAAGGCCAGGCCCACGAGGAACGTGCGGCGGGTGTTGAGCTTCATCGGACTACCTCACTGTGTCAGTTTTTGAAAATTGTGGGAAACCTGTAAAAATCGTGGAACCCCTTTGAGAAATTTTGAAAAGCGCCGAAACGTTTGGCGGCAGATTCAAAAAAGGCCGCGCTCAACGCCCGCCGAAAAACGCCGAAAGCGGCGCGACGACGGCGGAAAAATCGGTGATGCTCTCGTTCAGCCGCGCAAAATCCACCGATGCGATGCCGGCGATCCCGGCGTTGAGCCCGTCGATGTCGATGGCGTTGAAGGAGCGCAGCACGCTCGTCAGGTCGGTGTTGGCGGTGCGGACCACGTCCTCCGTGGCGGCGAGCACCCGGTTGGAAGAATCGATCAGCGTGTCGATGGAATCGGTCATGCCCACCAGATCGACCCGGTTCACCGTATTCACCACGGCGATGACCTTCAAAAGCGTCACGCAGAGCAGCGCCACGCAAAGCGCTGTGCAGAGCGTGCGCAGCCGGGTGTGCAGCAGCACTTTTTTCTGGTGCTTCTGCTGCTCCAAAAGCAGCGATTCGATGGAGGCCAGCCGCCCCATGTCGCGTTCCGTCAAAAAATCAGCCCCTCCGTTTTGTTCATTGTGACAATTTGCGGCAAAATTCGTCCGCACGATAGTTTGAGTATACCACGCCGGGCGGCGCAAGCAAAGCGCGCGTGTGACGCTTCGAGGGGGAAAAAGACCGGATCTCCGTAAAAATCAGGAAAAGAATTCGCGAAAATTCGCCGTGGGGCGCAGGTTTTTCAAGGGTTTTTCTTGTATTGCGCGGCAGATTGGAATATAATCAAGGGCGTGTCCGGATTTGTTCCCTATTTTAATGGGAAGAGAATCGTCCGGCAAAAGATCGGTTTCTTTGAAAATTTTGATAGATTTGTTTGTTTGACAGGAGAAAAAGCGCAATGAACGCCAGAAACGACATCCGAAACATCGCCATCATCGCCCACGTCGACCATGGCAAGACCACGCTGGTCGATCAGCTTCTCAAGCAGAGCGGCATTTTCCGCGCCAACGAAGCCGTGCCCGACTGCGTCATGGACTCGGGCGATCTCGAACGGGAGCGCGGCATCACGATCCTGGCGAAGAACACCGCCGTGACCTACAAGGGCACGAAGATCAACATCATCGACACGCCCGGACACGCCGATTTCGGCGGCGAGGTGGAACGCATTTTGACCATGGTGGACGGCGTTCTGCTGCTGGTGGACGCCTTTGAAGGCTGTATGCCCCAGACCCGTTTCGTGCTCAAAAAGGCTCTCGGCCTCAAGAAGAAGGCCGTCGTGGTCGTCAACAAGCTCGACCGCCCGGAAGCCCGTCCCGCCGCGGTGGTGGACGAGATCATCGACCTGTTCATCGAGCTGGGCGCCGACGACGATCAGTTGGAATTCCCCGTGGTGTTCGCCTCCGGCCGCGACGGCTACGCCACCCTCGATCCCGACGTGCCCTCGGACGACATGCAGCCCCTTTTTGACGCCATCCTCAAGGAGATCCCCGCGCCCGAGGTGGACGAGAACGGCCCGCTCCAGATCCTTATTTCCAGCCTGGATTACGACGATTACGTGGGCCGCATCGGCATCGGCCGCGTCGAGCGGGGCACCGTGACCACGGGCGAGCAGGTGACGCTGTGCCACACGGACGGCAGCCGCGAAAACGTCCGCGTTTCGAGGATGTATCAGTTCCGCGGCCTGGGCCGCGTCGAAGAAAAAGAGGCCCGCGCGGGCGACATCGTGGCGCTTTCGGGCATCGCAAACCTGAGCATCGGCGAAACGCTGTGCGATCCGGAGTGCATCGAGCCGCTGCCCTTCGTCAAGATCGACGAGCCCACCGTGGCCATGACGTTCCTCGTCAACGACAGCCCCCTCGCCGGCAAGGAAGGCACCTACGTCACCAGCCGGAACCTGCGCGAGCGTCTCTATAAGGAAGTGCAGACCAACGTCTCCATGCGCGTGGAGGACACCGATTCCACCGATGCGTTCAAGGTCTCCGGCCGCGGCGAGCTGCATCTTTCCGTCCTCATCGAGCAGATGCGCCGTCAGGGCTACGAGTTCGCCGTGTCCCGTCCCCGCGTGATCTATAAGGAGATCGACGGCAAGCTCTGCGAGCCCATGGAGCGCCTGGTCATCGACGTGCCGGAAGATTTCGTCGGCCCCGTTATGCAGAAGATCGGCCTGCGCAAGGGCGAACTGGTCGATATGACCAGCGCCGTCAACGGTTCGGTCAAGCTGGAGTTCCGCATTCCCTCCCGCGGCCTGATGGGCTACCGGACGGAGTTTTTGACCGACACCAAGGGCAACGGCATCATGAACCAGATCTTCGACGGCTACGAGCCCTATAAGGGCGATATGGACACCCGCTCCACCGGCTCCATCATCGCGCACGAAACGGGCGAATCCACCGGCTACGGCCTGTTTAACGCGCAGGAGCGCGGCGAGCTGTTCATCGGCCCGGGCGTGCCGGTCTACGAGGGCATGATCGTCGGCGCGAACCCCAAGGGCGAGGACATCGTCGTCAACGTCTGCAAAAAGAAGCACGTCACCAACACCCGCGCCGCCGGTTCGGACGAAGCGCTGCGCCTCACGCCGCCGCGGACGCTGAGCCTGGAGCAGTCCATCGAGTTCATCTCCGACGACGAACTGGTCGAAGTGACGCCCAAGTCCATCCGTCTCAGGAAGCGCATCCTCAACAAGGAACAGCGCGCCAAAATGCGCGCCCGCGCCGAGAGCTGAGAAAAACACAATTAAAAAAGAGAAACCCGTTCTTTGAAGCAAAGAGCGGGTTTTTTGCATCGTTTGCGTAAAGCGGGGAGCGGCTCTGGCCCGACAGAGAATGCGTGGATTGCACAGAAGAGAGGAAAGAAACCGGAGGACGATGCAGATTGCTCGGGAGCGCGGGAAACGAATGCGATCCGGCGCGAACATACGGGGGAGTTTTCCGAAAAGCGCTTCTTGCGAGAGCTTCCCTGTGTCAAATAGCCGCGGCCTTTGGGAAAAGCGGCGCACGGTTTTTTGCTCCCCTTTGCGACTCACGGCAAAAGCCGTATCCCCTGTCAACGGAAGGCGCTGTTGGGCGAGGGAAAGCCGCGCGGAAAAACGCGGTGAGCAACGTTTCCGGAATTTCGCCATAGACACGCTTTGGGGTTTTCGCGAGAATCAGAAAACTTCCGCATGATCCGTCGCAGAACGGGGTCTGCGCGTCTTGAGAAGGAGCGTGGAGCAGCGCGCGCTTCGGCGGTTTCGCTCAGCGCCGCCGGGGGCGCTGCAAAATGATGGGGAAAATCCCCCAAAGAGACTCTGTTCAGACGCTTTTTCGTCGGCGTGGAGAAGCGTTCTTTTTATTTTGGAAAAATCATCCCAATGGGACGCTGTTCGTCAGTCCTTTTTTTCGGCGGTCGAAGAAGTCTCCCCCTCCGCCTTCTTTCCCGGCCGAAGCCCGGCCAGCAGCAGCGGCAGCGCGGAATCGCTGTATTCCGTCAGGGAAAAATCGCCGCGATACAGGCACCAGTCCGTGATCAGCCCCCGCTCGCACATGGCGTACAGCCGCACCAGCTGGGACGCGCTGCGCTCCGTGGTGATCTCGCCCCGCTCCTGCCCCCGGGTGATGATGGTGCGAAGCAGCCGGTAATACAGGCGGCTGCGGTCGAGCAGCTGCTTTTCGCCGTCCTGCGTCAGCTGCGTGGAATACATCCGGGTCAAAAGCCCGATGTCCACCCGCCGCTCGATCATGTCGAACAGCTCGTGCGTGAGGAAAAAGAGCGTCTCGAGCGCGTCGGCCCGCGGGTCGAGCGTGGCGGAAAGCTCCTCGTATTTTTCGTCGAACAGATAGGCCATGGAGCCAAGGAGCGCGTCCTTCCCGCGGAAATAATGATAAAACGACCCGCGGGACGTACCCGATTCAAAGATGATTTCCTCAATGGTGGTATTTTCGTAGCCCTTTTCGTAAAAGAGCTTCCAGGCCGCGTCCACGATGCGGCTCTTGGTGTTGCGGGGGTTTTTCATGGGCGGCGCTTCCTTCCGGTCGGATCGGTGCAGGGGAGATCTGGACGGTTTGAAAAATGGGGGAGCATCAGAAAACCAGGCGCATCTGATGCCACACGGCATTTCCGTGGGTGGATTTTTCGGACACACCTTCATCGGAAAAGCCGAACTTTGCGTAATACGGAAGGAGCTTTTCCTTGCAGGTCAGCACAACTCCCCTGCGCCCCTGCTGCCTTGCATCGTCGATCGCACGGCGGAGAAGTGTTCCGGCATAGCCATGCCGGCGATAATCCGGGAGCGTATTGACGCCAAAAATCATCTGCCATGCGCCGTTTTCATCGTGCATGGCCGCATTTTCGTACATTTCATCGGTTAGATCCGGCTCATTTGTTACAAATCCATCCACAAAGGCGATCAGCTTTTCAGCCTCATACATCAGCCAGAAATGATTCCCGTAATACCTGACTCTTTCAATAAAATCCTTTTCGGTTGCTGCTTCTGCGGGCGGAAAGCATTCTGCCTCAACTGCGGCAATCGCAGAAACGTCTTGAGCTGCTGCGTATTTGAGATTCATATTGTGTTCCTCCGTAAGCCTATCCTATCATAAGAACCGCGTTGCTTCAAGGAGCGCCGGAGCTGCCGGAACGCCTGGCAAAAAGAAAACGCCCTGTATCGCGCAGGGCGTTTTCGAAACGATCGGCTTAGTCTTCGCCCGGCGCAGTGGCTGCGTCGAAAATGTCCGTGACTTCCTTTGCGGGAGCCTTGTC
>JAEYFO010000034.1 GCA_023402915.1 Bacillota bacterium
CACCGTAACGCTTGAAAAAACGGCGAACCGCCTGCTTCATTCGTTTTCCAGCAGCGCCGCCCGCCACAGCGCCAGCTTTTCCTCAAACGTCCGCACCGTCCGCTGCGGGATAGGGCTGGTGGAAGGAAGGAGCACGTATCGCACGCCGGGCTGCGGCTTGTGATATTTTTCAAAAAGCCGCTTGGCCGCCGTGCCGTTAAAGAGCACCTTTTCCACCGTCGGATGGGCCGAAAGAAACGCCGGAACGTCGTTGGGCCGTTCCTCTTTGATGTTCTGATCCAGACTGCCCGGGCGGACGCAGCTTTGCACGCTGTCCCAAAGGGCGATGTGCTGCCGCGCCGCAAGGGCGAGCCGCGCTTCATACTCCTCCGGCAATCCTTCCTCAAACGTCCGGCAAACGATCGGCCAGAAGTGGTTTCTGGGGTTGCCGTAATACTGCGCCTTTTGCAGGGACTGCACCGACGGCATGGAGCCGAGGATCAGAATTTTCGGCGCTTTCAGATCGCCCGCGGCCAGCAGCCCCTCAATCCGCTCCGCCATGGCGCGCCTCCTGCCGCTCGATGCGAAGGGGCGGCCCCGAAAGGAACAGGATCCGGTCGCTGAGCGCTTCGGCTTCTGTTTTGTCGTGAGTGACCAGCACCGTCAGCCTGGGCCGGCGCGCCTGAACGACGGCCATCGCCTGCGCCCGGGTCTGCTCGTCCAGCCCCTTGAAGGGCTCGTCCAAAAACAGCACGTCCCCGCCGTAGGCCAGCGCCCGCGCCAGCGCCGTCCGCCGCCGCATCCCCCCCGAAAGCGCGCCGGGGCGCTTTCCCTCCGCGCCGGACAGCCCCAGCTCCTGTAAAAGCGCTTTGGCTTCCTTTGGCGGCGCGCCCGCCGTTTCCACGTTTTCCTGCGCGCTCAGCCAAGGCAGCAGCCGGTCCTCCTGAAAGAGAAAGGCCGTCCTTTTCCCCTGCTTCCAGAGGGCTTCGCACAGCGCAAACAGCAGCGTCGTCTTTCCGCAGCCCGAGGGGCCGAACAGGCAGAGCACGCCGCTTTCGGGCAGCTCCAACGAAAAATCCGCCAGCACGGGCGGCTGATTTTCGCCGTAGGACCGCCAAAGATGCTCGATGTTCACGGCTGCTCCTCCCCTCCGTTCGCCCTGCCGCTCAGGCGGCGCAATGCCAGCAAAAACGCTCTTTCAAACAACACGCTCAGCACGATGAGCGCCGCCGTCCAGGCAAAAAGATCGACGGTTTCGAGATAGATTTTCGAATCGTAGATCTGCCGCCCGATGGACTGCGCCGTCCGCCCGATGACCTCCGCCGCGATGCCCGCCTTCCACGAAAGCCCTGCGCCCGTGCCGCAGGCCGCCGCAAAATAGGGCAGCACGGAAGGGACATACAGCAGCCGCGCCGTCTTTTTGCCGCTCCAGCGGTAAATGCGCGTCATTTCAAGAAGGGATTCGTCCACTTCCCGCAGCCCTTTTTCCACGTTGCCCCAGACGACCGGCAGCACCATCAGCGCGCTGATGGCCACGGGCACCCAATTCCCCTTGAGCCAGACCAGCGCCAAAATGATGAAGGACGCCACGGGCGTGGCCTTGACCACAGAGCGCAGGGGAGAAAGCAGCGCCGCGCACAGCGGGAAGCGCCACGTCAGCACGGCCAGCGCCGTCCCCAGCAGCACGGAGAGCAAAAAGCCCGCCGTCACCCGAAGGAGTGAGCCGCCCGCCGCCTGCCAGAACGCCCCGTCAAGGAGCAGCGCCCCCAGCCGGGCAATCACCTTTTCCGGCGCGGGAAGGAGGATCTCCTGCCCGACGAGCCGCGCCGCCCCTTCCCACAAAAGGAGCCAGAACGCCGCCGCAAAGGCCGTCCGCAGCGCCGGGTGCTCAGACAAAAACGAGGGCTTTCTTTTGAGAAAAAAAGAGCGGGAAGCGCCGCTCTTTTGATTTTTTCCGGAGTTTTTGCTGCTTTGAGCGCAGTTCTCTTCGCTCTTTTCCCCTGACGGGCGCAAAAAATATCCCGCGCTTTTCTTTGGTTTTGAAAAAAATCCCTCGCTCTTTTTACGCGCCATAGAAGAAGTCCTCGCCGGGCAGCGCGCCGCCGATCGACTTGGGATTGGCCGCAAAGAGCACTTCATAGAGCTTCGTGACGCTCTGCTTCATGGCTTCGCCGTCCACATAGACGATGTTGCAGTTGGGGATGACCTTTTCGGCCAGCGCCGCGCTGGGAATGATGCCGTACTGCTCCACCAGCGCCGCCGCTTCCGCCGGATGCTCCACGGCGTAGGCCGCAGAGGCCGCGTAATCCGAAAGGAACGCGTCGAGCGCTTCTTTGTGATTTTGCGCAAATTCTGTCCGCACCACCAGGCAGCCCATGGAAAGCTCCGTGCCTTCGCCCACCTTGTTCCATTCTTCCGTCAGGTTCAGGGCAATGCGCATGTCGGGGTTTTTCGAAAGCACCTGCGAAACGAAGGGCTCAGGCAGGATGCACACCTCCACGTCGCCCGCCACGGCCTTTGCCGCCAGCTCCGCGTGCTCCGCCAGATAGGAGATCTCCACGGAACCGGTCAGGCCGTTCTGCGCCAGAATATGATCCGCCACGTACTGGGGCATGGAGCCTTCGCCGGTGGAATAGACCGTCTTTCCGGCCAGATCGGCGACGGACTGGATGGAATCGCCCTTTTCAAGAACGTACAGCACGCCCAGCGTGTTGACGGCCGCGATCTGCACGCCGCCGCTGGTTTTGTTATAGAGCGCGGCCGCCAGATTGGTGGGCAGCGCCGCCACGTCCACTTCGCCGCTGGTGAGCTTGCCCACCAGCTCGTCCGGCGCGGAGGCCAGCAGGAACTCCGCCGTATAGGCCGGATTCGTCGCGCCGGTTTCCGCGTCGCTCATGATCTTGACCATGCCCACGCCCGTCGGGCCGTTCAGCCCGGCCGCGTGGAGCGCGACGGCTTCCGCTTCCGGTTCGGTCTGCGCGGGAGCTTCGCTCGCCTCGGGGGCTTCCGGCGCTGCGGGCGCCTCGCTCGCCGCGGGCGCTTCACTCGCCGCAGGGGGCTCGTCGTTTTTCACAGCGCAGCCGGAAAACAGCGCGCACAACAGCAGCGCGCTCAGCAACAGCGCAAAGAATTTTTTGCCGTTCATGGTTCATTTTCCTCCATAATTTCTTTTTTCAGCCGCTCCGCGTCCAAAATGCGGAGGGTTTTCTGCTCTTTTTGGATCAGGCCGCTTTCTTCCAGCTGATCGATGGCCCGATACAGCGACGCGCGCCCGACGTTGAGCGCCTGCGCCAGCCGGTTCCCGCTGCTCCAGCAAAGGCCCAGCCCGCCGCCCTCAAGGGGAACGGACTGCGTAAGCAGATAGGCCGCCAGCCGCTGCGCCGCGCTCCCCGCCGTGAAGGCGTCGATGCGGCGGTTGAGAAACAAAATGCGCTCTGTCAGATAGGAAAGGTAGGCTTCCGTCAGGCGAAAGTCCTTTTGAAAAAGGGCCTTGAGCAGCT
>JAEYFO010000058.1 GCA_023402915.1 Bacillota bacterium
GGCGAGGAGTGCCTTTCGGACAAGGCGGGGCGGATGCATCAGGTCTGGAACCTGATCGAGTATCTGATCGTCAACCGGAACAAGGCCGTGTCCCAAAGCGAACTGCTTGAGATGCTCTGGCCGGACGACAGCAGCGAAAATCCGGTCAACGCCCTGAAGAATCTGGTTTACCGCGCCCGTATGCTGCTTTCAAAAGCCATCCCGAGCGAGACGCGCCCCTTCATCACCTTCCGCCGCAACAGCTACAGCTGGAACGAAGCGCTCTCGTGCGAGGTGGACGTGGAGCAGATGGAGCGGGCCTGGCGGGAGGGGGACGCGCTGCCGGACGATCAGATGCGCCTTTCGCGCTATCTTCAGGCCGCCGGGCTGTACCGCGGGGAGTTTTTGCCCAAATCGCTGAGCGAAGAATGGACGCTGTCGCTGCGCACCTACTACAGCGCCATGTATCTCGACTGCGTGCAGAAGGCGTTTGCGCTGCTGCTGTCCTTTGGCCGCGCGCCGGAGGCGGCGACGCTGTGCGAGCGGGCGGTGCAGCTGGAAAAGTATTCCGAAAAGATGCACGAGCTGCTTATCCGCGCCTATCTGGCCGAGGGCAACCATGCCGCCGCGCTCAAGCATTACTACTATACGGTCGATCTGTTCTATACGGATCTGGGCGTGAAGGCGTCGAGCCAGATCACGGGGCTGTACAACGAGATCACCAAGTCCGTCAGCAACATCGAGGCCGATCTGGACATGATCGCGGCGCAGCTGCACGAAACCGAAGCGGTGAGCGGCGCGTTTTTCTGCTCCTATGAGATCTTCCGGAACATCTATCGCATCCAGAGCCGCTATATGCTGCGCTCCGGCCAGAGCTTCATGGTGGCGCTCATCACCATTTCCGACGATCAGGGCAACCCGCCCGCGCAGGAGGTTCTCACGGACGCCATGGGTTCCCTGCGGGAGACGCTGGTCCACGCCCTTCGAAAGAGCGACGTGGTACCCCGCTTCAGCCCGACGCAGTACGTGCTTTTGCTGGGGTCTTTGACCTACGAAAACGGGCAGATGGTGCTTGGCCGCATTTTCGAGCGGTTCAAGCGCCGCGCCGCCGCGCTCGGCATCCGCGTCCACTACAATCTGCTGCCGGTCAAGCCGGCGATGTAACCGCCTGCGTTTGGCAAACTTCCGGGGGAGCTTGGTGAAGGTCCCTTCTTTCCCTGCTTGAAAAGCCTTTGAAAATCGAATTCCGTGTGCAGAGCAGTCCGGCGCGTCCGGGCTGCTTTTTTATGCCGGACGGTTCTTTGCCTGTTTAATGGAAAAAGGCATTCTGTTTGAAAAAGGCACTCTGTTTTCAAAAATTCTTCGAAAGCGGCGAGGTGCAAAACGCGCTTATGGGAACGCGGCGCTGCCTTTCGGCTTTTCAAAAATATTCAATTCCCCCAAAAAACGACAAAAACAGCGCCGAACCGGAGTCCGGGCTGTTTTGTCTGCGGAGTTCTTATGGGGCGGAAAAGGACGGTCGTTTGGAAGGAAAAAAGGAAGAAAGCTGTTTGGAAAAGAGCGCTTTCAGCTTCCCGGCACGCCTGAAAAGGGTGTTTTCCGCCGCTCGCCGCCGCCCGCAGGAGCGGGGCTTATTTTGCCGCCGGTTCCGCCTTTTTCCGGTCAAAGAAAATGGATTTTCCGCTGGCGGAGAGGGGCACGCCCATGATGAGCGACATGCCTTCCATCAGGCCGAGCGCCATGGCGGCCTGCCCGGCGGAGAAGAAGATCCGGTTGTCGATGTGCCGGTCGGACGCGAGCGCCACCGCCGAGCCCAGCGCGATGCCCAGATCCACCGGGCCGAACACGCAGAGCCCATTCGCTTTGGCACACGGGCCGCAGCCGTCATAGGCGCAGAGCTTGCAGCATTCGTTCAGGCCCCGGCGCACGTTCTTTGCGCCCGCCAGCACGATGGCCGTGCTCCGCTCGACGCACGAAGCGTCCCGCAGGAAAAACGCCTGCCCGTTTGCCTCGCCCATGGCGCGCATTTTGGCCGCAAGGGCGTCCTTGTCCTCGCCGGTGAGGACGATGGCGTCCAGCGTGTCCGTGCCGTGGGCCTTGGGCGCCGTCCGGATCGCCGCGCACATGGCGCAGGCCGTGTCCAGGATCGCCCGTTCTTCCGCCTGTTTTGCATCGAGTCGCATGAAAATCCTCCTTTGGGAGACGTTGGGGAACTTTTTTGAAAAAAAGTTCCCCAAACCCCTCAAAAAACTTTTAGAGAAAAAATAAAGAATAAAAAAGCGGCGCTTCCCCTCTGCCGGAAGGGAAAAGGACGGAAGCGGAGCGTTTGCAGGGGAATGATAAAAGGTTCGGACTGATTTGGAGTTTTCCTGCTGGAAGAAAGATTTTCTGCAAACTTTTTTGTAAACGCCGATCCGCAAAAAGCATTTTCCGCCGTGCCGGGGAAAGGCGCGGGCATGGGCGCATCGGCGGCAAAAACCGGCGGGACAGAGCGGGCAAGGGGAGAACGCCAAAAAGACAGAAGCGAAGCATGGCCGGTTTTGAAAACGCCGGTTCCGGGCAGCGCGCTTTTTCAAACCCAAGGCAAAGGTGCATGAGTCCGGCCAGATACAGAAAACGCCCCCTTCCGGCGGCGGAAAGGGGCGGTCGGCGTTCGGGAAATGACGGGAAGCGGGTTGATTGCGCCTTGCCGTTTTGACGGTGGTTGACGGTTGGAAAACTCATTCCCACTGGGCGGGCGCATCGGCGCCAAGGGCTTCCTGCATCAGCGAGAGCAGCTCGAGCACGCTGCGGAAGGGCTGGGTCTTGTTGGTGTCGAGCCAGCGGACGGTGCCCTGCCACGTGGCGTTCTGGCGATAGAGCACCTGCACGACGAACGTGCCCTTCTTGCCGGTGGGGACCGTCTCGTTTTGTTGGGAGGGAAGGGAGGATTCGTGCTTCATGGATTCCATGCTCCTTTTCGGGGTCGGATGCGGGGCGCTCGCGCCGCGGCGGCTGTGGAACGAACGGCAGGAAGTGGCTGTCTGCGGGAAAGAGAGCGCGTCGAGCAGCGCGCGGCTCAGCGACAGCAGCTCTTCCGGGCAGGAAAAGGGCAGCGCACGCTGGAAATAGTCGCTGTAGAGCCTGCCGGAAAACGAAAAGGGCGCGCGTTCGTCCACCAGGACGACCATGCGGGTCGCAGCGCTTGTGGGTTGGGAAAGGGTTGCCGCGGCAGTCAAGCGAATGCCTCCTCACACTCCGGACGCGATCTGCTTTTCCGGAAGAATCGTTTGTTTTTTGAATACCCTCAGATGACGAAGGCACATACCCCTCTGGGGCACACGGCACGCCTCCGGCCGCCGGATTTTTTGGATTTCTGCGTTCTCTTTCCCAAATTTTCCCGCTGAAAAATTTGGGATTTCAACAAGGACGCATGTCGCCTTTTCAAGGCGACGACCTTGCTCAAAAT
>JAEYFO010000128.1 GCA_023402915.1 Bacillota bacterium
CGTCGATAAGGTCGTTGGCCCGGCGCAGGCGTTCCACCGCTTCCCGCCCTTCCTGAATGAGGCGATCCGCCGTTTCGTCCCCCGTTTGAACAGGCTGCTCCTTTTCCTTGACGAACACAGTCTTTTTCGGCGCAAAGCGCATGGCCAGCGCGCTGGCCGCCGCCGAAAGCGCCAATGCGGCGATGAGATGTCCCAGCTTGTACAGCGGGAAAATCAGCCCATACGCCAGAAAAACCAGTCCGAACAGATAGATGGGCCAAACCGGCCTGATCTGTTTTTCTTTCACGATTTTCTCCCTCTCCTTCTGCTGCGCTGCGCCATCCGGGCGCAAGGTGTGCGCCTGTATCCGGCGTCCTGTTGCTTTTTATCACGATGGATCAAAGAATTGCGCTCCATGATTTACTATTTTAGTGACAATCTCTGCGCTCGTCAAGAAAGGATCGTTCCATCGTCGAACAATCTGCCTGATTCGTCAGTGGGACGCATACAGCGCCCGTCTTTCGTTTCCATGGGTTTCTGCTTTTTCGTTCAGTGAGCGCCGATTTTTTCAAAATTGTTTGCAAAAAGTCAAACTTGTTGTTGCCAGACCGTCCTTCCCTATGTTATTCTATTCACACAGTCCTTTTTCGGACTGCTCGACCTCAACTTCAACCAAGGAGGAACTCTCTCATGACTGTACGCGGAACGCTCCTCGAAGCCGCCAAGCGCATGGTGGAAGCGGCAGAAGAAAAGGCCATCGCAATCAACGTCCCCATGGTGATCGCCGTATGCGACATGGGCGGCAACCTGGTGCTGCTGCACCGGATGGAGGACTCGCTGCTGGCAAGTCTCGAAATCGCACAGAACAAGGCCTATACGGCTGTAGCGCTCAAGATGCCCTCCGCCACCGTCAAAGCTCTGGCCAAAGAGGGCGCGGAGCTTCAGGGCATCGCCGTGAGTCACGCCGGAAAGATCGTGTTCTTCGGCGGCGGTTTCCCGATCGTCGTCGATGGAAAGATCGTTGGCGGCATCGGCGTTTCCGGCGGCTCTGTGGCGGAAGATACGACCGTGGCGCAGGCCGGTCTGGCCGCGCTGTAAGGCGTTTTCACGGGGCAAAAGAGCTTTTCCTCTCGCTTTTCTCCCCGCCGCAGGGAACCTTCCGTTTTCCCTGCCGGATCGTTTTGTTCCCCAAATGCTTTCCCAAGGGGCGTGCTTTTTCGGCGCGCCCCTTTTCCATGATAAAAAACAAAGAACCCACAAGCACTGTTGCAAGTGAGTCCTTCATCATATTGAGAATCCGGCAATGACCTACTCTCCCGGGCCGTCTCCAGCCAAGTACCATCGGCGTGTGAGAGCTTAACTGCTGTGTTCGGGATGGGAACAGGTGGAACCTCTCAGCCATAATCACCGGAAACTGAAACAAGTTTTTCCCCTTGCGATGTCTCGCAAAGTTGATAGTAGTACTATAGAACTTGTATAGACAAATGTCAACGGTTTTTCCGAAATTTTTGCAATTTTCCGGTCAAATTTTCTTTTTCCGGAAAGTTTTCCTGCGCTAACCGCCATTTTTTCTGATTGCCGCGGTATTTTTACGGCGGATGTTCTTTTGATATTGTGCCGAAAAGCCGCGTGCGGTATACTTCCATTCAAAAGGAGGGGATTTTTTGATGAAACGAACCTTGCCGCTGCTGCTGAGCCTGCTGGTTCTTTGCTGCGCCTGCGCCGCTCCCGCTGCGCCCGAGCAGGCGGAACAAACTGCTGCGCCCACACAGGCAGAAACTCCTGCCGACCCGGAAAGGGAAGCGCAGGCCGACCCGGCGGAAGCGCTGCCCGAGAGCTGCCGCGCCTGGTATCACGCAGCCGAAACCTGCGGCGATTCCGACAAATTCGCCTCCGCCCCCTTCCCGCAGGCAAAAAACGCCACGGCGGGCGTGGGCCGCAGCTACGGCGTTCATCTGCCCGGCGGCGAAACGACCGACCTGATCGTCGGCCCGTTTGACGAGGGGATCACGCTCGAAGAGTTTTCGAGCGGCGGCGCGCGCACGGAGCTTGCCACAGGGCAGCTGACCTGGAACGGAGAAAGCTACAGCGCCTATACCATCACCGGCGAAAACTGCGTGCTGCCCAACCTCTGGCCGAACGATGGCCACGGCATTCTGCGGCTGAACATCCACGGCGACTGTACCATTGACGGCGGCGGCGCAGAACAGGGCTGCTTTGAAGGATTTGACTGCGTGCTGCTCTGCGGCGACGGCACGCTGACGCTGCAAAACACCAGCGGCATCGCCTGCGGGGGCGGCAGCACCTTCCCGCTGCCCGCGCTGATCGTGGACGGCACGGTCACGGTGCGCTGTGGAAGCGTCGTGCTTCAGCCCAACGCGGGCGAATCCCTCTGCTTTGCGCAGCTGGGCGGCACGCTTTCCACCGGCCTTCTTTCCGTATCGGGCGGCGATTTGCTTCTTGCAGGCGGAACGCTGCTCTCGCGCCGCGCTGACGAAACTGCGCGCGCCATTTTCCGCAGCGGAACGGCGCTGCTGGACGATTGGAGCTGCCCGGATTCGACCATGATCCTCAGCGGCGGCAATGCCTATCTTGCTTCCGCCCTGCCCAGCGGCACGGTCGTTGAAAGCGGCGCCGGGACGCTGGCCTCCGCGGATCTTTCCGGCGCAGCCGTCCATCATGGCGGCGCAATTCTTTTGGAAAGCGAGACGGACGGCAATCCCTATTATCAAACGGTTTACGACGATTCCTGGATCACGGCCAAAAAGCGCAAAGGCATCCGTTGGGACTCCTATCCGGTCGCCTCCGTGGAAGACAGCTTCTATTTTGCCGGAACGCTCTTTCTGGAAGAGGCAGCGGCGCAAAGCATTTTGCCCTGGGGCGCGCTGCATCTTGACCTGACGGGAGAGAGCGGCATCACGGAAGAGCTTGGCGGCACGTCGATGCTGCTGACAGGCAAAGGAAGCCTGACTGCGCCCAGTCTGAATCTTTGGGGATGGGGCGGCGTTCACCGGCCGGTGCTGGCGCTGCGCGAGCAGGCCCACCTGACCGTAAACAGTCTTGGCGTCGGCTCCAATGCCGAGGAAGAGGGTCTGCTTCTTCTTGAAAAGGGCGCTGCGCTCGACTGTACGGATTCCCTTTGGCTGCAAAACGCTGCGCTGACCGTACGCGGCGGCGAGCTGCATATCGGCGGCAATTGCAGCATTGACAAAGGCCGCGTGGAAATCAGCGGAGGCACGGTCGTGCTTTCCCAGGGGCTTTGGCTGGGCGAGGGCGATATTGTCGTTTCCGGCGGTGAAGTGATCGTGCCCGGCGGCGAAGAGGGCTTGTGCGTCGAAAACGGCCAGCTGATCCACACGGGCGGAACGATCCGGGAGCCTGCGGCAGAAGAGTGAGAAAATGCTTTTCCTTTTGAATGGGCAGTGCGGGCAGGCATCTTATAATGTGTACGTGCAGGCGAACCGTACTCCAAAACGCCAGTAAAAAGCACCTCCTGTTGTAGAAAAGAAACTATAACAGGAGGTGCTTTTATGTCCAGACAATACCCTCAGATGACGAAGGCACATACCCCTCTACCCCTCCGGGGTACACGGCGGGGCACACGGTGGCAGGGTGCGGCTGCGATGGCATGGTGATCCCCACATCGAGCAGTCGCAATACCCCTTCACCCCTCCGGGGCGCACGGCACGCCGGGGGCGCTTTACCCCTTCGGAGCACAGGTCTGCCCGCACCCCTCCGGAGCACACAGCAGGAACCGTATGTACCCTTGTCTACCGAGGGTAGAACAAGCGGAGCAGCTCAACAAAGAGGTTCTGCGGAGAAAGGCGGCGGCAGTCCTGAGGCGCGTGAAAAGTTTGCTGCCGTCCCAGTTTCAAAAATTTGTGCCATCAGCAGCCATCAATCTGTACCCATCCATAAAATACGTAGAAAGACAGTTTCATTCCATGAATCTTCGATAGCTTGTCATTCTAAAAAGCGCTTCCGTGCTACGCGCAGCTGCCAAAAACGTTTACCCACTTTAACCTTCTTCCAATTCTATCTTTCATGACGTTTCCTGCGCCGTGGCCTCCCAGTGACTATGGTTGGGCGAATACGAGCTCCTCGCTTCCTACGGCAAAAAAACATCATACCTGGCGGGTAGAGAGGGCGCGGGCGTCTCGGCCCGCTGATCCGCTCAGGAGGGACGATCCGGAAGCGCCGCAGATGAATGAGGCGGCGATCCCCCCATTTGGGGAACGAAAATATCCTCGTTTTCCACATTGAACAGACAAGTCCATTTGATGATATGCTTAACCTTGAATATAACAGACACCAACATAAAACCCCCGAAACACGGGAATCTTGCAAAACCGAGCACAGCTTTAAAGCGTACAGATGGCGCACCTTTGCGCGTAAAAGGCGACCAGCCGCGCATAGGATTTCCTCTGCTGCATCTTCCAGAAACAGCGTTCCGACAAGATAGAAGCTGTCCTCCACAGCGGCGATCGGATAAGAATCCCAACGGATACCTACCCACGCCAAAAGCACAATAAAAAACCCCAGCAAAGCGGAGAATCTTAGAAAATCGGGCAAACCCCTCAAGCGTACCAGTGGCGCACCTTTGCGGATAGAGGCCGCCGCCACATCATGCGAAGTCCTAAAAGGTACAAGCGTGGGACACGCGAGCATAAGTGGGGGCTATCAGTCGCGCATAGAGGGTTTTCCTTTTCCATAACCAGGTCGCACGGCAGAGGAAGCGCAAGGGACCTCGTGCTTTTTTGCAGATCGAATTGCAGATCAAACATACGCAGCTGTTCTGTGTCGAAATGCAGAAGGGGACATTAGCAAGAGGGGGTTAGCGTCAATACGCCAAAAGCACAATAAAAATTCCCCGGCGGAGCCGGGGGTATTGCATTTTCGGGCAAAGCCCTAAAGAGTACAGGCGGCGCACACATGCGCATAGGGGGCCTGTCAGCCACGCATAGGGTTACTTACTTACCCGTAAACGGGTCGCGCAGATCAAACATACGCAGCTGTGCCGTCTCGATTGGCGTCCATTCGCCAAAAGCACAAAAAAACGACGTTCCTTTGAACGTCGTTTTTGTGGGAACCGGCAGCTACCTACTCTCCCGGGCCGTCTCCAGCCAAGTACCATCGGCGTATAAGAGCTTAACTACTGTGTTCGGGATGGGAACAGGT
>JAEYFO010000132.1 GCA_023402915.1 Bacillota bacterium
ATCTCACCCTCGTAAATCACGAGAATGCGGTCGCTGACGGTCATCACTTCGTCCAGTTCCAGGGAAACGAGCAGGATCGCCCGCCCGGCGTCGCGCTGGGCGATGAGCTGCTTGTGAATGTATTCGATCGCGCCCACGTCCAGACCGCGGGTGGGCTGAACGGCCAGAAGGATCTCGGGACTGAGGTCCAGCTCACGGGCAATGATGGCCTTTTGCTGGTTGCCGCCGGACATGCTGCGGGCGATGGTCGCCGCGCCCTGACCGCTGCGGATGTCGTATTTTTCAATGAGCGAATCGGCGTACCGGCCGATCTCTTTGAATTTGAGGAAGCCGCCCTTTTGGAACCGGGGGGTATCATAGCGCTTGAGCACCAGGTTTTCGCCAAGGGTATAGTCGAGCACCAGACCGTCCTTGTGCCGGTCCTCGGGGATATGGCTCATGCCCTTATCGTTGCGGCGGCGGATGGAGGCTTGGGTGATGTCCTGCCCGTTCAGGCGGATGCTGCCGCCGTCTGCATGGAGCATGCCCGCAAGGGCGTACACCAGCTCGGACTGGCCGTTGCCGTCGATGCCCGCGATGCAGACGATCTCGCCCTTGTGCACTTGGAACGAGACGTTGTTGACCAGCTTTTTGCCGTGGTTGGAATTGACCGTCAGTCCTTCCACCTCCAGCGCGGGCGCGCCGGGATGGGCTTCGCCCTTTTCGACGATGAAATTGACCTTGCGGCCCACCATCATCTCGCTCATCTGCTCTTTGGTGACGGTCTTTACGTCCACCGTGCCGATGCAGCAGCCCTTGCGCAGCACGGTACAGCGGTCGGCCACTTCCTTGATCTCGTTGAGCTTATGGGTGATGAAAAGGATGGACTTGCCCTCGCGGCTCAGTTCCTTCATGATTTTCATCAGCTCTTCGATTTCCTGCGGGGTCAAAACAGCGGTGGGTTCGTCGAAAATCAGCACTTCGTTTTCGCGATAGAGCATTTTGAGGATCTCCACGCGCTGCTGCATGCCGACGGTGATATCGGAAATTTTCGCATCGGGATCGACTTTGAGATTGTAGCGCTCGGAAAGCTCCATGACTTTCTTTCGCGCCTGATCCATTTTCAAAAATCCGTGACGGGTGGTTTCTACGCCAAGAATGATGTTTTCGAGAACCGTGAAGTTGTGAACCAGTTTGAAATGTTGGTGAACCATGCCGATGCCCAGCGCATTGGCAGCGTTGGGGTCGTCGATCTTGACCGGCTGGCCGTTTTTGAGAATCGTTCCTTTTTCCGGCGTGTACAGGCCGAACAGCACGCTCATCAAAGTAGATTTTCCCGCGCCGTTTTCGCCGAGCAGCGCGTGAATCTCGCCCTTTTTGAGCTGAAGCGTCACGTCGTCGTTGGCGATGATGCCGGGGAATTCTTTGGTGATATGCTGCATTTCTATAATATAGTCCATCTCATCACACTCCTTTTGAAACATTATAAACAAAAACCCCTGCTGCGGCAACCGAAAACCGCCGGATTTTGCCTCTTTGTAAGGGTTTCGACGGTTCAAAAAGGCTCCTTCGGTTCTTCCGGCGGAATATTTCTGTCACAAGAATAGAGAATTCCCGCTTTTCAAGTGTGTTTTTAAGGTTTTCTCACGGAAAAATGGATTGCTATGGACGGCTTTTCCCTTTCCGCGGCAGCGCCCATTCGGCGTTTTTAAGAACTTCCCTCCGTCCGCCGCAGCATTTCGCACGTCATTACGGCCTTTTTTCAGCACACAGAAAAGGACGATCCGCCAAAGCGAACCGTCCGGTTTTCTGGATAGAGAGGTAATTTTCGGGTCGACCCGACAGGGCGATTACTTGCCCAGCTCGATCTTGCGGCGACGAGCGAATTCGTCCGCCTGGAGGATCGCGTCGAAGAGCATCTTGGGGGTGACTTCGAAGTTGTGGTGTTCCATGTTGTTGCCCGGATAGCACTGACCGACGCACCAGTCGTACAGGCGTTCCTTGGAGACATCCTGCATGTCGAGGTCAGCAAGGGTCACAGGCAGACCGTTCTCGATCATGAAGTCCACAGTCTTGTAGATGAAGTCGCGATCGACGTCCATGTCGAGCATGAGCTCCGTCACGATACCGAAGGCAACCTTTTCGCCGTGCATATGATGGTGAGCTTCCGGGAAGTCCGCGAAGGAGTTGCCGATGACGTGCGCAGTAGCGACGCCGCAGCTTTCCCAGCCGATACCGGACAGCAGCGTGGTGGCTTCGACGACCTTTTCAAAGGCGGGGGTCACAGTGCCGGCCTTGATGGCGTCGATGGCCAGGGAGGTGTATTCTACGAGCGTGTCGTAGCACAGCTTGCCCATCGCCATAGCGGTCAGCGTAGCAGCGCCGCCGGAGCAGGCAACCGCATGGGTCGCATAGCAGGCCTTGGCTTCGACATAGGTAGCCAGAGCGTCGCCCACGCCCGCGATGAACATGTGCAGGGGAGCGGTGATGCAGATGGCGGTATCGACCAGGATGATCTCGGGGTTGGCGGGCCACAGTTCGAAGCTGTTGAAGCTGCCGTCCTCGTTGTACCACACGGTGCAGGCGGAGGTGGGAGCGTCGCTGGAAGCGGCGGTGGGAACGATCACGTTGCGCAGACCGGCGTGGTTGGCAACAGCCTTGGAAAGGTCAAGCGCCTTGCCGCCGCCGAGGCCGATGATGATATCGCAGCCGTTTTCCTTCACTTCGCCGACGATCTTGGCGCACTCTTCATGGGTGCATTCGCCGGGGAGCATACGCTCGACATATTCCATGCCGGCGTCCTTGAGGGACTTGAAAACGATTTCAGAAGCAGCAGCGCGGGTGCGCTTACCCCACATGAGCAGGGGCTTCTTGCAGCCGTAAGGAGCGATCAGAGAAGCGATTTCAGCCAGCACGCCAGGGCCTTGGATGTACTTGCTCGGGAAAACGGCAGCCAGTTTCATTTGTATTTTCCTCCCTTTTCTCTAATGAGTGACTTGCTCATCGTTTCGGACGCTTCCGAAAACGAAACTTTTCATTGTTTTTGTGAAATCCAGAAAACAAAATGACGGTCGCGGTGCAAAGTTCTTCTTTTCTTTTCAAACATTTTAAGGAAATCCGTCAGTTGTGTGGCTCGAGCGCCGGAAAATGCCTGTCAATCGGGAAGGGGCATTTCGACCGTTTGCGCGAAGTGTTTGTTCAATATCAATCACGTTATTATCATAACACTCTCTTCCTAATTTTGCAATATATTTCTTTGAATTCCAATTAAAAGATTTGCCAAGTCCATATTTGTCATTTCGAAACATTTATGTAACATTTTCTATCTTTTTTCTTCTGTCGCTTTTTCTCTTTGACTGATCGAAAACGTCCGTTTCCCAAAACAGAAAAAGAGACCGTTTCCGGTCCCTTTTTCAAAAGGCTTGCGCCCAGATGATTTTCGCTTATTCGACGATGGTCACCTTGACGATGGCCGTGCCGAGATCCGCAGCAGTCGCGGCGTCGGTGTCGGCCTTGAGGGCGATTTCGCCGTTGGCGAGCTTGGCAAAGAGCGCGTCGTAATCCGCCTGAGAGAAGGTGGTGAACTTGGACGTTTCCATGGGCAGCTGCACGCCGTTGTTGGCAGCGTCCTTGACGAGCGCCTGGCCGCCGGGGAATTCGCCGTTGTAGTAGGCTTCGATGGTCTGCTGCACGGAAGCGGCCAGACCCTTCATGGCAGAGGTGATGACGGTATCGGATTCCACAGACTGGTCCACGTCAACGCCGACGACCTTGCCGTTGTTGGCTTCGGCAGCCGCCATGACGGAGTTGCCGACCTGACCGCCGCAGGCGAAGATCACTTCGGTGCCGTCGTTGTACCAGGAAGCGGCCAGAGCCTGCGCTTCGGGAGTGGCTTCAAAGCCGCCGGTGTAGTAGTACTTCATGTCGACGGACGCAACGCCCATTTCCGCAGCGGCAGCTTCCGCGCCCTGCACGAAGCCGTAGCCGTAACGGACGACCGCGGGAACCGCCATGCCGCCCATGAAGCCCAGCTTGGTATAGCCGTCCTTGACGCAGGCATAACCGGCCAGATAGCCCGCCTGCTGCTCGGCGTAGGTGATGCCGACGGTGTTGTCGGCGGTGCGGTAGTTGTAATCCGCATCGTGGGGGTTGCCGTCGATGAGGACGAATTTCACGTCCGGATAGAGATCCTGGGCGGTATAGATGGGCTCTTCGAACAGGAAGCCGGGGGTCGCGATCACTTTCGCGCCGCCTTCGACAGCCAGCTGGATCGCCGCAAGATAAGCGTCGTTGGACTGCTCGGTGGGCTTATAGTATTTGTGGGTGATGTTGTGCTCTTCGGCATAGGCCTTGATGCCTTCCCACGTGCCCTGGTTGAAGGACTTGTCGTCGATGGTGCCGATGTCGGTGATCATCGCCAGCTCATAGCCTTCGCCGGACGTTTCTTCCGCGGGAGCGTCAGTTGCTTCGGCGGGGGTATCCGTCGCTTCTGCGGGGGCGTCGGGCGTTTCCGCAGGCTTGCTGGAGCAGCCGGCAAAGAGCACAGCGCACAGCAGCGCCGCCAACAGGATGGAAAGAACCTTTTTCATTTTTGCATTTTCCTCCTAAACATGTTCTTGTCTTGACAGACGAAACACAGCTTCAAAAGAAGCGCTCTTATTATATCGTATTTACACAAAAATGAAAAGCATTTCTTTCAATTTTCCGTGAAACTGTCCCATTTTACAGCAGCAGCCGGTCGCTGGATTCCTTTTCTCCGCTGCGCTGCTCGAACAACCGCAGCAGATCCTCGACGCTCATGGCCTGCTTTTCCGCGCCGGAAACGTCCACCGCCACCCGGCCCTCGTGCATCATGATGAGCCGGTCGCCATGGCGCAGGGCGTGGCGCATATTGTGCGTGACCATCAGGGTCGTCAGTCCGTTTTCCCGCACGATGCGCTCCGTCAGCTCCGAAACCTTTTCCGCGGTCTTGGGGTCGAGCGCCGCCGTGTGCTCGTCAAGGAGCAGGAGCTTGGGCTTTTGCATCGTCGCCATCAAAAGGGTGAGCGCCTGCCGCTGTCCGCCCGAAAGCAGCCCGACGGCCGTTTTCGCCCGATCCTCAAGGCCCAGCCCCAGCGTTTCGAGCCGTTCTTTGAAAAATTCCCTGTCGCTGCGGCGCACGCCGAAGGAAAAGGCGCTGCGCTTTTGGCCGCGCTTGTTGGCCATGGCCAGGTTTTCCTCGATGGTCATGCTGGCGACCGTGCCCTCCATGGGATCCTGAAACACCCTGCCGATGTTGACCGCCCGCCTGTATTCGGGCAGGTTGGAAATCTCTTCGCCGTCGAGGCGGATGGAGCCGCTCTGCGGGCGGTACACCCCTGCGACCACGTTGAGCAGCGTGGATTTTCCCGCGCCGTTTCCGCCGATCACCGTGACGAACTCGCCGTCGCGCACGGTCAGATCAACGCCCCGCAGCGCCTGCTTTTCGTTGATGGTGCCTTCGTTAAACACCACGCTCACGTTTTTGAGTTCCAGCATGTCAGCGCGCCTCCTTCCGGGGCCTGTGGCCTTTTTTGCGCAGCGTGGGCAAAAACAGCGCCGCCGCCACCAAAATGGCCGTGATGAGCTTGAGATCGCCTGCGCTGACGATCTGCCACTGCATGACCAGTGCGATGATCATTCGATAGATCACGGAGCCGAGCACCACGGCGATAAGGTTTTGAAGAAGCGTCCTGCGGCCGAAGATCACTTCGCCGATGATGACGGACGCAAGGCCGATGACGATGGCGCCCGTGCCCATGCCCACGTCGGCATAGCCCTGCTGCTGGGCGATGAGCGCGCCGCCCAGGCCGACCATGGCGTTCGAGAGCACCAGCGCGAGGGTGATCGTGCCGTTCGTGTTGACGCCGAGGGCGCGGATCATGCGGGGATTTCCGCCCGTGGCGCGCACGGCAAGCCCCCTTTCGGTTTTCAAAAACAGCCAGAGCAGCCCGCCCACCAGCGCGGCGGCCAGCAGGCCGATGAGCGCTTCGCTCGTCTGCGCGGAAAGCCCCAGCGGCTTTGCAACGGCCTTGAAGATCGTGGGCTTGTTCAAAAGGGCGACGTTCGAACGCCCCATGATGCGCAGATTGATCGAATACAGGGCGATCTGCGTCAAAATACCGCTGAGGATGGCGGGGATGCGCATTTTTGTTGCAAACAGCGCCGTCAGCGCCCCGGCCGCCGCACCCGAAAGCGCCGCCGCCAGCGCGCACAGCAGCGGATCCCAGCCCGCCAGCGCCAGCATGGCGGACACCGCGCCGCCGAGGGCCACGCTGCCGTCCACGGACAGATCGGCGAAATCCAAAATGCGATAGGTAACAAAAACGCCGAAGGTCACCATGGCCCAAAGCAGGCCCTGACCGACGGCGCTATACAATACGGATGCCATAATAAAACTCCACCTCTGCTCATCTCTTTTGCCGATCCTTTTTCCGGTTTCCGGCGGGCTCCGCATCCTTCTACGGACGCGCGATAGTATTACTATAATCCAACTTCCGCTTCGGCGCAAGCACTCCGGGGCGATTCTGCTGCAAAAGTTTGAAAGATTGTGGTATACTGGAAACGCCTGCGGGCGAGCCGCCTCTGTTTTGCGCTGTGCTTTCGGCGCTTTTCGGCTGTTTTTCCATTTGATTTTTGAAAACGATTCGGGAGATTCTTTTCGCCATGGTATTATTGACTGTCAGCGGACTTGGGAAGTCCTTCGGTGCAGAGACGCTTTTTGAAGGGCTCAGTTTCGACGTTTCCGAAGGGGACCGCATCGGCCTCATCGGCGTGAACGGCTCGGGAAAAACCACGCTCTTTCGCCTGCTGACGGGCGAAATGCAGCCGGACGGCGGAGAGATCCACTTTTCCAAGATCACCCGTTTGGGCTACGTGCAGCAGCACGTCGTCAACGGCAGCACCCGCAGCGCCTACGACGAAGTGCTCGAGGTGTTCCGCCCGCTCATGGACGCGGAAGAGGAGCTTTCCGCCCTCCCCGCCGCCATCGACGCGGCAAAAAACGACCCGGCGCGGCTCGATTCGCTCGTGCGGCGGCAGCACGCCCTGAGCGAGCAGTTCGAACGGGACGGCGGATACACCTACCGCAGTCAGGCCCGCTCGGCGCTGCTGGGGCTGGGCTTTACGGAAGAGATGCTCGGCCAATGCGTCGATTCGCTCTCCGGCGGCGAAAAGGCAAAAGTCCTGCTGGCGCGGATGCTGCTTTCGGGCGCGAACCTTCTTCTTCTGGACGAACCGACGAACCATCTGGACATCGAAAGCGTCGAATGGCTGGAGGAATACCTGCGCGCCTACCGCGGGGCGCTCATCGTCGTGTCGCACGACCGCTATTTTCTCGAC
>JAEYFO010000229.1 GCA_023402915.1 Bacillota bacterium
GGCCTCCACCAGCTTGGCCGGCTCCACGTCCCGCGGGCAGCGTTCCACGCAGGCAAAGCACGAAAGGCATTTATAGATAGATTTGGATTTCAGAAGCGGTTCAATCTCGCCGTTTTCCACCATATAGACGAACTGATGGGGATGGTATTCCATCTCGTCATAGGAGGGGCAGGTGGCGGAGCACTTGCCGCAGCGCATGCACTTGAGAGGATTCACGCCGCTGGAACGGAGGATCTGTTCTTTGTCTTTCTGGCTCATCAGGCGTCCTCCTTTCCTTCCCTGAGGCCGAGGGCCTCGGCGAGCAGCTCCGTGAAATAGACCACGGGCAGCTTCTTTTGGGCGTTCTTTTCGAGGTTATAGAGGCAAAGCGGGCAGGCGGTGACGAGGGCTTCCGCGCCCTGATCGAGGGCGGAGTCCACGACGGCCGTGCTTTTCTTTGCGGCGAGGGGGCGGTCCTCAAGGGTCACGTAGCCGCCGCAGCATTCGTTTCGGAACGCATAGACGACGGGCTCTGCGCCGATGGCGCGGAGAAAATCCTCAAGGATCTTCGGGTTTTCCGGGTTATCCATCTGCATGACCTTGCCGGGACGCAGCAGCAGGCAGCCGTAGTACGCGCCGATCTTCCGGCCCGTGAGGGGCTTTTTGACGGCGGCCCTGAGCGCGTCGAAGCCGACCGTATCGCGCAGCAGCTCAAGGTAATGGATCACCTTCGTTTCGCCGTGATACGGCTCGTCGGGCGCGAGATAGTTGTTGGCGCGCAGGGAGAAATCTTCGTCGTTCGCCATGGCGTCGTTCGTCTGCTTGATGACGTTATGGCAGGCGGAGCACAGCGTCACAAGCCCGTCGCTCCCGCGGGCAGAAGCGAGCGCCCGCACGGAGGAGAGCTTGCTGGCGATCTCGTCCTTCGCCATGGAGAAAGTACCGCCGCAGCACTGCCAGTCCGGAAGCTCTTCGAGCGTCACGCCCAGCGCCTGAGCGCTCAGGCGGGCCCAGCGGTCGAGCTCCTTGGCCTTGGTCTTGAGGGTGCAGCCGGGATAGTAGCTGAAATTCATCGTGCCGTTCCTTCCGTTGTGTGTGTGCTTGCTCAGGCCATCTGCTCGGGGTGGAACACCTCGTCGAACTTTTCGGCCGTCAGGAAGCCCAGCGCCACGCAGGCTTCTTTGAGGGAAATGTTGTCTTTGTAGGCCTTTTTGGCGGTCTTGGCGGCGTTTTCATAGCCGATATAGGGGTTGAGCGCCGTCACGAGCATGAGGGAGTTATGCAGGTTGTGGTGCATCTTTTCGCGGTTGGCCTTGATGCCCACGGCGCAGTTCTTGTTGAAGGAGGTCATGGCTTCGGCCAGCAGGCGCGCGGACTGAAGGAAGTTGTAGATGCACACGGGCATGAACACGTTCAGTTCGAAATTGCCCTGAGAGGCGGCCATGCCCACAGCCACGTCGTTGCCCATGACCTGCACGGCGACCATGGTGACCGCTTCGCACTGGGTGGGGTTGACCTTGCCGGGCATGATGGAAGAGCCGGGCTCGTTTTCGGGGATGAAGATCTCGCCCAGGCCGTCGCGGGGGCCGCTGGCGAGCCAGCGCACGTCGTTGGCGATCTTCATCATGTCGGCGGCCAGCGCCTTGAGCGCGCCGTGGGCAAAGACCAGCTCGTCCTTGCTGGTGAGGGCGTGGAACTTGTTTTCCGCGGTGACGAATTCCCTGCCCGTCAGGCTGGAAATGGCTTGCGCCACTTTCACATCAAAGCCCTTGGGCGCGTTGAGACCGGTGCCGACGGCCGTGCCGCCGAGAGCCAGCTCCTTGAGATGGGGGAGCGCGTCGGCGAGCATCTTTTTGTCCTTTTCAAGGGAGGCGCGCCAGCCGCTGATCTCCTGGCTGAAGCGGATGGGGGTCGCGTCCTGAAGGTGGGTGCGGCCGCTCTTGACCACGCCTTCGTTTTCCGCTTCGAGGCGCTGGAAGGTCTCGATCAGCGCGTCGATGGCGGGGAAAACCCTGTCCTCGATGGCCAGCACGGCGGAGATGTGCATCGCCGTGGGGAAGGTGTCGTTGGAGGACTGGCTCATGTTGATATCGTCGTTGGGATGGAGAAGCTTCCTGCCGGCGATCTCGTTGCCGCGGTTGGCGATGACTTCGTTGGCGTTCATGTTGGACTGCGTGCCGCTGCCGGTCTGCCAGACGACGAGGGGGAAATGGGCGTTGAGCGCGCCGGAAATGACTTCGTCGCAGGCGGAGGAGATGGCGGAGAGCTTTTCGCCGGTCATCTTCTCGGGCCTGAGGGCGTGGTTGGCGATGGCGGCGGCCTTTTTGAGGATGCCGAAAGCGTGAATGATCTCGGCGGGCATGGTCTCGATGCCCACGCCGATGAGGAAGTTTTCGTGACTGCGCTCGGTCTGGGCGGCCCAATACTTGTCGGCGGGGACTTTCACCTCGCCCATGGAGTCGTGTTCAATGCGGTATTCCATGGCTGCTGTTCTCCTTTGAAAAAATCAGTAAAATCAAAAATGAAATCAGAAAATGGAAACAGGGAGAAGGGCGCAGCCCTCCTCCCGGCGCTTCGGGTGGATCAGATGTGGAGGTTTTCGATGACGGCCTTGAGGCTGTTGGCGCTCTTTTGGAGCAGCGCGATCTCGTGGTCCGTCAGCGGGGGCAGCAGGCGGCCGGTCACGCCGCCGCGGCCGACGTTGGCCAGCGTGCTCAGGCACACGCCGTCGATGCCGTATTCGCCGTGCATGAGAGTGGAGACCGAAAGGGTGGTGTCCACGCCGCTGAAAATGCACTTGCAGATGTGGCACACGGAGATGGAAACGGCATAGAACGTGGCGCCCTTGCGCTCGATGATCTTGCCGCCGGACTTGCGGATGTATTCTTCCACCTCAGAGTGGACGAGCGGCGGGAAGAGGTCTTTCTTCGAGCCGATGAGATGATCGGCGTATTCGTCGATCGGGATGTTGGAGATGTTGGCCAAAGACCACGGCACGAAGGAGCTGTCGCCGTGCTCGCCGAACACGTGGGCATGGACGTTCTGCTGGCTGATGGAGAAATACTCGGCCAGGCGGGCGCGCAGACGCGCGGTGTCAAGGATGGTGCCCGAGCCGATGATCTGATGCTCCGGCAGGCCGGAAACCTGATGGAACAGGTACGTGAGAATATCGACGGGGTTGCTGACGATGATGTACACGGCGTTGGGCGCGTACTTGACGATCTGCTCAGCGATGGAGCGGGTGATGTTGACGTTGATCTGCGCCAGCTCCAGACGGGTCTGGCCGGGCTTCCTTGCGATGCCGGAGGTGAGGATGACGATGTCGGAATCCTTGGCGTCTTCATAGCCGCCGGCATAGATGGACATGGGGGAGCAGAAGGCGATGCCCTGACGGATGTCGAGCGCTTCGCCGAGGGACTTGGGCTCGTTGATGTCGATCATGACCACTTCCGTGGCGGTTCCGGACACGGCCAGCGTGTACGCGATGGTGGCTCCGACGCTGCCTGCGCCAATGATAGTAACTTTTTTGCTCATAGTCAATCCTCGCCTTTCTGTCATAAATGGAAAAGGTTACAGCTGCGTTCTGGTGCAAAGGGGGGATCCGGACAGCGCCGGAAAAACGAGCGGAAATTTGTACCGTCTCTGCGGTGAAACATGCAGAGGGACAAGCCGCGGGCGGTGCAGCAGGGCAGGTGGACCTGCCGCAGAACAGGGGGGATGCCCGTCTCCGTCAGACAGGAAAAATGATTGGAAATTCAATCATGACAATATTTTAACAGCAAATCCGGAAATGTAAAGAGCTGTTCGAGGTTTATTTATCAATAAATTTTTGCCAAAGTTTACATTCATAGCAAACGAAACAGGACGATTTTGGTTAAAAATCGGAAAAATTAGTCTGATTATAATAGTTTCTGACTGTATTGATGAAGAGTTGTCATCTTTTTATCAGAATATGATGTGAAACTAACAACAAACCGTCACGAAAAATTTTTTGTAAAATTTGCAGAAAAATGTAAGTTAGCAACAGCTAACCCAAAAGGCGGCAACGATAAAGCGCTCCTTCCGGCAGAAAAGAGCGCTTCAGGCGAAATTTCTGCAAAAATCCGAGTGGTTTGGTAGAAATTAACGCGCCTGCTGGTCGAGGTACTTCGCCGCCTCCTGCGCGGCAAGAAGCCCTTCGCCCACGGCTTTGGCGATTTGCAGGGGTTTTCCGGTGCAGTCGCCGGCGGCAAACACGCCGGGCAGCGAGGTGTGCATCAGGCGATCCACCTGCACGAAGCCGTTTTCCATGGCCAAGCCGGGCAGCAGCCGCGCCGGGGCGATGGTCTCCCGCAGGAGAAACACGCCGTCGCAGGGCAGCTCGGCCTCTCCGGCCAGCACGGCGGAAACGCCGGTTTCTCCAACGATGCGGACGGTCTTTGCGGGGACGTAGGGAATGGCGGCGTCCAGCGCGGCGGGGCGGGCGTCCTCCCGGCCGGTGTACGTGACGCGGCAGCCGATGGACGAAAGAAAATTCGCTTCTTCCGGCGCGTCGGCTGCGCGGCCCACCACGACCACCGGCTTGTTTCGAAACAGCATCCCGTCGCACGTGGCGCAGTAGCTCACGCCCCGTCCGGCAAATTCCGCTTCGCCGGGGAAGGCGGGCCCTTGCCCCACGCCTGCGGCCAGCACCAG
>JAEYFO010000250.1 GCA_023402915.1 Bacillota bacterium
AAAACTCTTCCTGAGGGCGGCCGCGAAGCAGTGAGGCGCAGTAGCGGCTCAGCCGGCCAAGGGTGTCGAGGGGGATGCGGCTGTTTTTTACCAAATCGCAGCGGCGCTGAAGCTCCCCTACCAGATGCAGCAAAAGCGCGCTGCTTTGGCCCATGCCCGCCACGTCGCAAAGCTCCTCCTCCGGCGCAGTCATCACCGCCCGAAGCGAGCCGAACCGGGCCAGCAGCGTATGGGCCAGGGCGTTGGTGTCCCGCCGGGGAATGGAGAAAAACAGCAAAAGCTCGAGCAGCTCGTGATCCTCCAAAGAATCGGCGCCCTGCGTGCGAAAACGGCTGCGCAGGCGATCCCGGTGGCCTTCGTGCATGAAGCAAACTCCCTTCCCTCGCGGCCGCGGCAGGGCTGCGGCGGTGGCGGTTCTTTGTTCTATTGTACGGGATTTTCCGGCGCGTTTCAACGAAAACCGGGCCTGAAAAGCCGAACATTTTTGAGAAGCAGGGGGAATGAATTCGTTTGCGCAGCATAAGACTGTACGGGAAAGCTGTTTTATGATAAAATACTTCCATGCATGTGAAGACATGCCGCATAGTTTTTCAGCCCGAAGGAAAGGCGGGCGCGCGTGCGGAACTACTAGCGCCAGGGACTGCGAAGGCAGTTGACGAGGGCCGGGGTGATCGAAAGATTCGGCGGATGCCCCGGAGCGGAGCGCCAGCTCAAGCTGCGACAAAGACGAAAAGCGATTTTCGGGACAAAGCGCGGCGGGCGCAAACCAAGCTCTGGAAGGAGAACAACCGAATATGTGTGGAATTGTAGGCTACGTGGGCGAAAAGCCCGCCTGCGATATTTTGCTGCACGGACTGCATGCCCTGGAATATCGCGGCTACGACAGCGCGGGCGTCGCGGTGCAGTCGGAAGGACGCATCCAAATCTGCAAGACGAAGGGACGGGTCTCCGCCCTGGAAGAAAAGCTCAGGGCCGCGCCCCTTTCGGGCTGCACGGGCATCGGGCATACCCGCTGGGCGACGCACGGCGAACCGTCCGACCTGAACGCCCATCCCCACACCTCCATGGCGGGGGACATCGCCGTCGTGCATAACGGCATCATTGAAAACTATATGGAACTCAAGCGCTGGCTCATGGATCAGGGCTGCGTGTTCCATACCGAGACCGACACGGAAGTGGTCGCCCATCTGGTGGCGCATTTTTATCGGGGCAGCCTGGAAAAGGCCGTTTTGGAGACGGTCGCGCGCATCCGCGGCTCCTACGGGCTGGCTGTGCTTTGCGCAAAAGAGCCGGGACGCATCGTCTGCACCCGCAAGGACAGCCCGCTGGTCATCGGTCTGGGCAAGGGGGAAAACTTCCTCGCCAGCGATATCACGGCGCTGCTTGCCTATACCCGCGACGTTTATCTTCTGGAAGAGGGCGCTGTGGCCGTGGTGGAAAAGGATTCCGTCCGGCTGATGAACTCTCTGGGCGTGCCGGCGCAGCAGGAGGTGTTCCATGTGGACTGGGACGTGACCGCGGCGGAAAAAGGCGGCTACGCCCATTTCATGCTCAAGGAAATTTATGAAGAGCCCAAGGCCCTGCGGGATACGATCCAGCCGCGGATCAAGGGCGAAAGCGTCTGCTTTGAGGGGCTTGACGAAGCGCTTCTCCAAAACGCCGGCCGCATCGTGATCTGCGCCTGCGGAACGGCCTATCACGCCGGTCTGGTGGGCAAATACATCATCGAAAAGCTGGCGCGCATTTCCGTTGACGTGGACATTGCCAGCGAATACCGCAACCGCAATCCCATCATCCACCCGGACGATCTGTTCGTGGTGGTGAGCCAGTCGGGCGAAACGGCCGACACCATCGCCGCCATGCGCACGTTCCGCGCCGGGGGCGGAAAGCACGTCGTCGCCATCACCAACGCCGTGGGCTCCACCGTTTCGCGGGAAGCGGACGTGGTGCTCTATACCTGGGCGGGGCCGGAGATCGCCGTCGCTTCCACGAAGGCATACACGACGCAGCTGGCCATTTTGACCATGCTGGCCATGGAGCTGGGACGGCTGCGCGGCACGCTCGGCGCGGCGGACTATCAAAAGATGATTTCCGGCCTGCATGATATTCCGGAAAAAGTGCAGCAGGCGCTCGAGAGCCGGGAGGCCATCCAAAAGGCCGCGAGCCGCCATTTCAACGAGAAGGACGTGTTCTTCATGGGGCGCGGGTTCGACTATCCGGCCACCATGGAAAGCTCCCTCAAGCTCAAGGAAGTGAGCTATATCCACAGCGAAGCGCTGGCGGCGGGCGAGCTCAAGCACGGAACCATCGCCCTGATCGAGAAAAACACGCTGGTCGTGGCGGTTTCCACCCAGCGGGAGCTGGTGGAAAAGCTGGTTTCCAACATCAAAGAGGTCAAGGCCCGCGGCGCGCACGTGCTGGCCATTTCCTACGGGAGCTGCGAAGCGATCCGGGAGCAGGCCGACGAGTTCCTGCCCCTGCCCGAAACGGACGATCTGCTCGCGCCCATCGTGAGCGTCATTCCGGCACAGCTGTTCGCCTATTACTGCGCGGTGCTGCGCGGCTTCGATCCCGATAAGCCCCGGAACCTGGCCAAATCCGTGACGGTCGAATAAACCGGGCGGGAGAGGGCGGAGGGACGATCTCTTTTCCCAAAGTCAATTCAAAACAAAAAACGGACGGCTGCGAGAAAATGCGCGGCCGCCTTTTTTGTGGGGGAAGGGGGAAGCGTTTTTTTTTGAAAGTGTTTTCGGAAAAAAAGTTCGAAAAGAGAAATTTGGTTTTTCAAAAAATATTTTTTGAATGGGGGGAAGAAGTGTATTGGAAGAAGGTTCTGAAAAGGGCTTTGAAGGATGGTTTTCAAGCGTAGGGAGTTTTCTGAAAAATGGAATCGCTCAAATTTGTGAAAAACGGCAGGACGCAGGCGTTTCCAAAGAAGAACAAGACATACGGCGCACCGGACGCACAGAACGAAAAAACGGCGCGGAGCTTTGCATCAGGGAGAGACTTGCGGAATCCCCGCGCAAACGCACCGGCAATAAAGTGTTCCACACAAATAAGCGGCGCAGAGAGAGCCTTTCGCTTTCCCTGCGCCCAACTTTATCTTGGAATTTTTGATCGCTTTCGGACAAAATCGGCCGCCCGGATAGGTTTTTGAACTGCACGCCGTTGGCAGGCGCATCCGCATCACCAACGTCACCGCCCATGAAAACCGTACCCGTAATGGGGGGAAAGAC
>JAEYFO010000302.1 GCA_023402915.1 Bacillota bacterium
AGCAGGTTGAACACCAGGAAGGAATAGGCGCTCAGCGCGGTGAAGTTGGCGGCGAAAGCGCCCCACATTTCCATGCCGTCCTCAGCCACTTCCGCAAAGCCGTACAGCACGCCCAGCGTACCGACGACGTTCTCCTTGGCCACAAGGCCGCTCACAGCAGCCACGGAAGCCTGCCACGTGCCCCAGCCCAGAGGCGCAAAGAGGGGAGCGAACACGTTGCCGATGGCGGCGAGCATGGAGTCGGCCGTATCGACCATTTCCATCTTCCAGTTGAAGCTGCTCAGGAACCAGATCACAGCGCACGCCAGGAAGATGATGGTACCGGCCTTCTTGACGAAGGACTTGGCGCGATCCCACATGTGCAGCAGCACGTTCTTGGCGCTGGGCACGTGATAGGGGGGCAGCTCCATGACGAAGGGAGCGGGGTCGCCGGCGAAGAGCTTGGTCTTTTTGAGGATGATACCGGAGCAGATGATGGCCGCGATACCAACGAAGTAAGCGGAGGGAGACACCCACCATGCGCCGTCAAACAGCGCGCCCGCCACCAGGGCGATGATGGGCAGCTTTGCGCCGCAGGGGATGAACGTCGTGGTCATGATGGTCATCTTGCGGTCGCGGTCGTTTTCAATGGTCCTCGACGCCATGACGCCGGGAACGCCGCAGCCCATACCGATCATCATGGGGATGAAGGACTTGCCGGAGAGGCCGAACTTGCGGAAGATACGGTCCATGATGAACGCGATACGAGCCATGTAGCCGCAGTCTTCCAGGATGCCCAGCAGCAGGAACAGCACCAGCATCTGGGGCAGGAAGCCCAGCACGGCGCCCACGCCGCCGATGATGCCGTCAAGGATGAGGCTCATCAGCCAGGGCGCACAGTTGATGCTCGTGAGCCAGCCTTCCACAGCGGGCGGGATGATCTCGCCAAAGAGCACGTCGTTGACCCAGTCCGTGCCCCAGCTGCCGACGGTCGTCACGGCCAGATAGTACACCAGGAACATGACCGCCGCAAAGATGGGCAGCGCCAGGAAGCGGTTGGTGACGATCCGGTCGATCTTATCGGAAACGGTCAGATTGTCCTTCTTGGGCTTCTTCTTGACGCAGGTGCTGATGACCTTGCTGATATAAGCGTAGCGCTCGTTGGTGATGATGCTTTCGCTGTCATCGTCCATTTCCGCTTCGCAATCCTTGATGACCGCTTCGATCTTGTCCTTGAGCTCCTGGCTCAGGTTCAGCTGCGCGTTGACCTTGTCGTCGCGCTCGAAGAGCTTGATGGCGTACCAGCGCAGATGCTCTTCTTCCACAGAGGACTTGATGATGTCCTCGATATGGGCGATGGCGTGTTCCACCTTGCCGCCGAATACGTGCGGGGGCTCGATGGCCTTGTTCGCCTGCGCCAGTTCCACGGCCCGATGCGCCACTTCCTTGGAGCCTTCGCCCTTGAGGGCGGACGTTTCGATGACTTCGCAGCCCAGCGCTTCGCCGAGCTTTTTGGCCTGGATGGTATCGCCGTTCTTGCGGACGATATCCATCATGTTCAGGGCGATGACCACCGGCAGACCCAGTTCGGTCAGCTGCGTGGTCAGGTAGAGGTTGCGCTCGAGGTTCGAGCCGTCAACGATGTTGAGGATGACGTCCGGCTTTTCATTGATAAGATAATTACGGGAAACCACTTCCTCCAGCGTATAGGGAGAAAGCGAATAAATGCCGGGCAGATCCTGAATGATGACGTCCTTGTGTCCCTTGAGTTTGCCCTCTTTCTTTTCAACGGTAACGCCCGGCCAGTTGCCCACGTACTGGGAGCTGCCGGTCAGATCGTTGAACATCGTGGTCTTGCCGCAGTTGGGGTTGCCGGCAAGCGCGATCTTGATGGCCATTCCTCCATGCCTCCTTGCTGTTTGAAAAAACTTTGATCCGGCCGATGCGGCTCTGCCGCAGGGAACCGTTACTGCACCTCGATCATTTCGGCGTCCGCTTTACGGATCGACAGTTCGTAGTTGCGAACCGTGACTTCGATGGGGTCGCCCAGCGGCGCGACCTTGCGCACGTAGATGGAAACGCCCTTGGTGATGCCCATGTCCATGATCCTGCGCTTGACAGCGCCCTCGCCGTGGAGCTTCACCACCGTTACGGTATCGCCGATCCTGACCTCTCTGAGTGTCTTCACTTTCATCCCTCCTTACACCATGATTCGGTTGGTCATGCTTTTATCCAGGGCCACTCGCGTGTCCTTGATATTCAAAATCATATTTCCGCCGATCTCGCTCACGACCGTCACGCTCTCGCCCACGACGAACCCGAGCGTCGCCAGATGCTGCCGCACCTCGTCTTTTCCGGTGATCTTCTGAATGATGTTCGTTTCTCCGTTTTTTGCCATGGTAAGCGGCATCATGGTCGGGCCTCCAATTAGTTAGCGTAGTCTAATTTCTTTCGACGTAGTTAGCTTAATACAACTCATGTCTGTTGTCAACCTTTTTTCTTGCGGAATTTCGCTTTTTTTCCATGGAAAACTTTTTTGCGAACGTTCTGGAAAAATTTTCTTGTTTGCCCGCCTCTCCTTCCCGTCCTGAAAGGCCGTTTTTTCTGCGGCGCGTTTCTCCCGTTCCCGCGATTTTTCCCGCTTTTTCTCCAGTCCCCCTTGACTGGATTCCTCAATGCCTTATAATCGGAAGCATTCGGCTTCTTTTTTGTATTTTCTTTCACCCGTGACTGGAGGCGTCATGGAACAAAATCTCACCACCGGCAGCGTATGGAAAAACGTTTTTCGCTTTTCCCTGCCCTATCTGCTTTCCTATTTTCTGCAAACGCTCTACGGCATGGCGGATCTGTTCATCGTCGGCCAGTATAACGGCGTGGCCAGCACCACGGCGGTGTCCATCGGCTCGCAGGTGATGCACATGCTCACGGTCATGATCGTTGCCCTTGCCATGGGCTCCACCGTGAGCATCGCGCAGGCCGTGGGCGGCAGGGACCGCCGGGGCGCGGCGCGCTGCACGGGCAACACCGTGACCCTGTTTTTGTCCCTTTCCGCCGTGCTGACGGCGGCGCTACTGCTGCTCGTCCGGCCCATTGTGGCGCTGGTTTCCACGCCCGCCGAAGCCGTTGAAGGAACCGTTTCCTATCTGACGGTCTGCTTTCTGGGCGTTCCGTTCATCACGGCCTATAACATCATCAGCTCGATCTTCCGCGGCATGGGCGACAGCAAAAGCCCGCTGTATTTCGTTGCCGTGGCCTGCGCGGCCAACATTGCGCTGGACTATCTGTTCATCGGCGCACTGGGAATGGGCCCTGTGGGCGCGGCGCTGGGCACGACGCTTTCGCAGGCCGTCAGCGTGGCGGTGTCGCTGTGCGTCATCCTTCGAAAAAAGACCGGCCTTTCTCTTGAAAAGAACGATTTTCGCCCGCAAAGGGCCGCCATGGGAAAGATCCTTCGCATCGGCCTGCCCGTTATGGCGCAGGATGGCCTGATCCAGGTGTCGTTCCTGCTCATCACGGTCATCGCCAACCGCCGCGGCCTGACGGACGCCGCCTCCGTGGGCATCGTGGAAAAAATCATCACCTTCCTGTTCCTTGTGCCATCCACCGCGCTTTCCACCGTTTCCGCCCTGGGCGCGCAGAACATCGGCGCAGGCAAGCCCGAGCGGGCCAAGGAAACGCTGCGCGACGCCATGCTGCTGGCCATGGGCTTTGGGCTGGCGGTGGGCGTTTTGATGCAGTTTTTCGCTGAAGGAGCCGTTTCGCTCTTTACGGACGCCGCCCGCAGCGACGGCGCGGAGGTGATGCGGCTGGGCGGACAGTATCTGCGCGGCTACGTGTGGGACTGCCTGTTTGCGGGAATGCACTTTTCCTTCAGCGGCTATTTCTGCGCCCGCGGGAAGTCCGGCCTTTCGTTCCTTCAGTCCATCCTGTCCATCATTTTCGTGCGCGTTCCGGGGGCATATTTCATGTCCGCCCTCTTCCCCGACACGCTCTTCCCCATGGGCATGGCCACGGCGGGCGGCTCGCTGGTCTCCGGGCTGATCTGCGTCGCGT
>JAEYFO010000164.1 GCA_023402915.1 Bacillota bacterium
ATATCATCCCCACGGCGACAGCTCGGTGTACGAGGCCATGGTGCGCATGGCGCAGCCCTTCAACATGAGCGCTCCGCTGGTGGACGGCCACGGCAACTTCGGCTCGGTGGACGGCGACCCTGCCGCCGCCATGCGATACACCGAAGCGCGCATGACCCCGCTGGCCATGGAGCTGCTGCGCGATCTCGACAAGGAAACGGTGGAGTTCCATCTGAACTTTGACGACACCCTCAAGGAGCCGGATATCCTGCCCGGCCGTTTCCCGAATTTGCTGGGCAACGGCGCGGCGGGCATTGCGGGGGGCCTTGCAACGAACATCCCGCCCCACAACCTTTCCGAAGCGATCGACGCCACTGTGGCGCAGCTGGAGGATCCGGAGATCTCCCTCAAAAAGCTCATGCGCCTGATGAAAGCGCCGGATTTCCCCACGGGCGGCTATCTTCTCGACACTGAGGAGATCGAAAAAGCCTACGAGACCGGCCGCGGCAAGATCGCCATCCGCGCAAAGACCCACATCGAAGAGCAGAAGAACGGCAAAAAGCTCATCGTCATCACGGAGCTGCCCTATCAGGTCAACAAGGCGGCGGCGCTCGAAAAAATTCTGAAGCTGTCCGACGAGAAAAAAGCCCTGCTCAGCGGCATTGCGGACATCCGCGACGAGTCCGACCGCATGGGGATGCGCGCCGTGGTGGAGGTCAAAAAGGACGCGGACGCGGAAAAAATTCTGGCCTACCTTTATAAATACTCCGATCTGCAGGTGTCCTTCGGCGTGAATATGGTGGCCATTGCGGAGGGAAAGCCCAAGCTCATGGGGCTCAAGGAGATCCTTTCGCACTATATCGCCCACCAGAAAAACGTCGTCACCCGCCGCACGAAGCACGACCTGGAGGCGGCGCAGCGGCGCGCCCATATTCTTGAAGGACTGATCGTGGCCGTCGATAACATCGACGAGGTGATCCGCATCATCCGCGCCAGCGGCAGTCCGGCGGAAGCGCGCGACGGGCTGATGAAGCGCTTTGCCCTGACGCAAGTTCAGGCGCAGGCCATTTTGGATATGCGCTTGCAGCGGCTGACCAATTTGCAGGTGCTGGAGCTGCGGCGGGAATACGAAGAGGTCAAGGCGCTCATCGCCACGCTTCAGGCCATTTTGGACGAGCCGAAAAAGCTCGTCGCCGTCATCAAAAAAGAGCTGCTGGCCATCAAAAAGGCCTACGGCCATCCCCGCCGGACAGAGCTTTTGGGCGAATCGCCCGTGATCGAGGTGGACGAAAGCGAGCTGAAAGTGGCGGAAAACGTGGTGGTCTACGCCACGCCCGCCGGCATCAAGCGCGTTTCGGCAAAGGTCTATGAGCAGAAGGGGCCGCAGGAAGAAGGGCCGGTGGCGTTCGCCGTGGCGGCGCAGACCGGACGGCGGGTGCAGTTCTTCACCAATCTTGGCTCCATGTACGCCATCGACGCGGAGGAGATCCCCGAACCCAGAGGCAAGCAGCTGGGCGTGCTGCCCGCGGCGCTCTTTGCCGGGTGGCAAAACGGCGAACGGATCGTGGCGGCCTTTGCCTTTGAGGACAAGCCCGAGGGCAGTCTGCTGTTTTTCTCGAAAAAGGGTCTGGTCAAGCGGACGGCCCTTTCGGAATATGAAACGCGCAGCAAAAAGCTGGCGGCGGCAGGCGTGAAGGAGGGCGACGAGATTTTTGCCGTCCTGCGGGACGACGGAACGGTTCCTTCGATTCTGGCCGTGACGGAAAAGGGCATGTCCATCCGTTTCCCGTCCGATTCCGTGCCTGCGGCCGGACGAACGGCGGCGGGCGTGAAGGGCGTCGTGCTGGAGCTGGGCGACGCGGTCTGCTTTGCCTGCCTGCCCGAGGAGGGCGGCCAGCTGCTGCTCGTGAGCGACATGGGCTACGCCAAGCGCAGCATGCTGCTGGATTACGAATTGCAAAACCGAAACGGCAAGGGGCTCAAGACCTTTGATTTCCGAAAGAACGGCGCAAACGGCACGCGCATCGCGGGCGCGCTGTACGTCAAAGAGCCGCGCATTATCGTCGTCGAGCAGGTCCACAGCGGAAAGACCCGCTTCACCACGGACGACGTGCTGGTCGAAAAGCGCTTCTCCCGCGGAACGCCGCTGGTGATGGTGCTGCTGGACGATAAGGTCACGGCGCTTTATGAAGCGGCGGAGGCGGAAAGGCCTTCCAACTGAAAAAACAATCTAAAAAACAGCCTTGAAGCTCCAATGCAAGCGCAACAGAAGGCAAAGAAAAAGGCGAAAAACGGCGTGGAAGATGCTTGAGCCTTCCGGTTTCGTTTGGATCCTTTTGAAAAGTAAAAAACAGCGGAATGTCCGTTTGGAAAGGCGGCATTTTCGCTGTTTTTCGTTGTAAGGGAAAACTGTTTTTCAGTCGAAAAGGCACAGCGCCAGCCCGGCACTTTTTTGAACCGCACGGCAATGTTCCCGCAGTCCTAAACCGTCCCGTTCCTGCATACCTATAATCCAGCGACATGGATGGAGGGGATCGGGATGGAACGGTGTAAAAATCGCGTGACTCTTTGCGGAACGCTGCTCTCGGAGCCGGCGTACAGCCACAGCCTGTACGCCGAGGCGTTTTACTGCTGCCGGATCGCGGCGCCCCGGCTCTCCGGCGCGCAGGATGTTCTGCCCGTGACGGTGTCGGAGCGGCTCTTTGGCGAGAAATTTCCCAAGGCGGGGGACATGGTTCTGGTCAGCGGCCAGCTGCGCTCCTATAACCGGCAGGAAAACGGCGTGAACCGGCTGATCCTGACGGTGTTTGCGCAGTCTTTTTCCGCGGGCGAAACGGTGCGAAACGAAATTCTGCTGTGCGGCTATGTCTGCAAGCCGCCGGTCTACCGGGTGACGCCCTTTTCCCGGGAAATCGCGGACGTTCTGCTGGCCGTCAACCGCGCTTACGGGAAGTCCGATTATATTCCCTGCATCTGCTGGGGGAGAAACGCCCGGTTTGCGGGAACGCTCCCTGTGGGCGAGTGCGTTTGCATGAGCGGACGGATCCAGAGCCGGGAGTATCAAAAGCGTCTGGAGGACGGCAGCGTCCAGCTCCGGACGGCCTACGAGGTGTCGGCAGGTGCGATCGAAACGGTCAAAAACGAATAGACGCTGCGTTTTGCGGGGAGAAAAAGCCGGTTGTGGACGAAAATTCCGGCACTTTGCGCAAGAAAGACTATAGTTTTGGAATTTAGTATGTTACTATAGAAGATAAGAAGGGGGCGCATGAAGCGTCTCAACAGCACGAAAGAAAGGCGGAACCAAAGATGGAATATGACTCCAAGCTGCGCTGTCCGGAACTGGACGGGCTCTTTGAGGCGATCCTTCAGCTCAAAAACAGCGAGGAATGCTATCGGTTCTTTGAGGACATCTGTACCATCAGCGAGATCAAGGCCATTGCCCAGCGGCTCGAAGTGGCCAAAATGCTCGATGAAGCGATCACCTATCACGACATTTCCCAAGCGACCGGCGCGAGCACGGCGACCATCAGCCGGGTCAACCGCTGCCTGCAATACGGCGCGGGCGGCTACCGGCTCATGCTTGAGCGCATCAAGGAACTGGACGAAACCAAATGAGAAAAGGAGGGCGGCGCGCCCACTTTTTTTCTGGCAGCCCCGGGATCGTTAAAGGGGTTGCGGCTCTTTCCCCTTCCTCCGGCTCGGCGGCCTGTGCGCCTGAAGGAAGCCTTGCAAAAGTCGAAAAACGTGACAGGCGGCCATTTTTTGACAAGTAAGGAGGAGGGTATTCCCTTTTTGCCGCCCGCGGGAAAGAATGCGAACGCTTGAAGAAATTGCTTTGCGCTAACCGCCGAATCCTGTTAGAATGGAAGCAAAGCCAGAAGCAAACAGACACAGAGAAGGGAGAACCGGCTTGAGAAAACTCCGCGCAAAAAACGGCGTGCTGCTCACGTTTGAGGGGCTGAGCGCCTGCAGGGATCCGCAAGCGCTGCTTTCGCTGCTGCGAAAACAGGGCGCGCAGGCGGTGTTCCTTTTTTCAAGGGAAGAATGTCAAACCCATGGCGCTTTGGCGGAAGCCGTCCGGCATGGCGGCTGGCGCATCGCGCTGCTTGGCGAAGGGCACGGCCTTTGGAGCGGCCCCATCCGGCAGTGGGAGCGGGCGCGCATCGGCCGGGCGTTCGGCGAAAAATTCGGCTGGAATTTCTGCGGCTACCGGCCAGCGGAACGGTTTTTGAGCCCGTTTGCGCGGCGCAGCGTGCTGCGCGCCGGGTGGAACGATGAGCTGCTTTGGAACCGGGAAGTGCTTCCGAACGGAAAAACGGCGAAAAAGTCCAAAAACGCCAAAGAAAAGCGTCTGGTGTACGGCGGGGATATTCTGCGGATCGACTGCCGGGTCTGGCAGGAGGAGCAGCTCCTTTGGGCGCTCGGCGGGCTGTTGGAACAGATGCGGCAATACGGCCTGTTTGCGGCGGAACTGGATCCCGTGACGGAAAGGGCGCCGAAACGGGCGCGGCGGCGCAGAAAGCGGCCCGAGACGGCCGGCGAGTAAGTTCAAAATTGGCGGCTTTTCCCAAAAAACGGGAGAGCCGCTTTTTGTACGGCAGGTTCTTCGAAATTTTTGACGAAAGATCGGATTTTTGATAAAGTAAGAGCTGGAATTTTCAGCGGTTTTTGTATGGGAGAATGGGTATGATCGATCTGAGCACACTGAACAAAGAACAGCGGCGCGCCGTGGAAACGACCGAGGGCGCCGTTTTGATTTTGGCCGGAGCAGGCTCCGGAAAGACCCGGGCGCTGACGCACCGCATCGCCTATCTGATCGAAAAGGGCGTGCAGCCGTGGTCCATTCTGGCGCTGACGTTTACGAACAAGGCGGCGCGGGAAATGCGCGAGCGCATCGACCAGCTGGCCGGACGGGGCGGCGACGACGTGTGGGTGAGCACGTTCCATTCCTGCTGCGCAAAAATCTTGCGGATCGACATTGAAAAAATGGGGTTCACCCGGGATTTTGTCATCTATGACGACAGCGATCAGCTTTCGCTCATCGGTGAAATTCAAAAGCAGATGAACCTGCGGGAGGACGAATGGCCCAAGCGGGCGTTTCGCGCGGTGTTTTCCGAGGCGAAAAACCGTTCCACCAGGCCGGAAGAGTACCTGCGCGAAGCCACCGGCATGAAGGCCGACACCTATCTTGCGGCCTATAAGATTTACGAAAAGCGGCTGCGGGAAAACAACGCCCTCGACTTTGACGATCTGCTCCTTCGGACGCTGGAGCTGTTTCGGACCTGCCCGCAGGTGCTGGAAAAATATCAGGAAAAATTCCGCTATATCCACGTGGACGAGTATCAGGACACGAATCTGGCGCAGTATCAGTTTGTGAAGCTGCTGGCGAAAAAGCACGGCAACCTCTGCGTTGTGGGCGACGACGACCAGAGCATTTACGGCTGGCGCGGCGCGGATATTCGAAACATTCTCGAATTTGAAAAGGACTATCCCGGCGCGGTGGTGCTGCGGCTGGAGCAGAATTACCGCTCCACAGGCTATATTCTGGACGCGGCCAACGCCGTCATTTCCCGAAACACCGAGCGAAAGCCCAAGAAGCTCTGGACAGACCGGGGCAAGGGCGAAAAAATCACCCAGTACAACGCCTGGTCCGAGCGCGACGAGGCGGATTACGTCTGCCGCGTCATCAACGCCGACGTGATGAAGGGCGCGTCCTGCGGGGATTTCGCCGTGCTGTACCGCACGAACGGCCAGTCCCGCGTGCTGGAAGAAACCTTCACCTCCTACGGCATCCCCTACGTGGTGTACGGGTCGCTGCGGTTCTATGACCGGGCGGAGATCAAGGACGTTTTGGCCTATCTTCGGCTGATGGTCAACCCGAGGGACGAAGTGAGCCTTGCGCGGGTCATCAACACGCCCAAGCGCGGCATCGGCGAAGCGGCGCTGGCGGAGCTTCGTCAGGCGGCGGAGCAGACGGGCATGACGCTTCTTGACGCCTGTTTGCAGGCCGACGGGCTACCCCTTTCGGCGCGGGTGCGGACAAAGATCAAACCCTTCGGCGAATTGATGGCGCAGCTTCGGGCGCTGTCGGAACTGATGCCTCTTTCGGAATTTGCCGAACAGCTCCTTGACATGGTGGGCTACTGGAAGTATCTGGACGAGGCGAAAAAAGCCGACGGAAAGCAGGAAGAACGCAAGGAAAACGTCCGGGAATTTTTGGGTGCCATTGCGGAATTTGAAAAGACGGTCGAAGAAAACGCCCTTTCGGCCTTTTTGGAAAACGTGTCGCTGGTGGCGAACGTCAGCGACGAGGGCAGCGACGGCGCGGTGACGCTCATGACCATGCACAGCGCCAAGGGATTGGAGTTCCCGACGGTGTTCGTCTGCGGCATGGAAGAGGGGCTGTTCCCCACGTCCCGGGCGATCGCAAACCCGTCGGCCATGGAAGAGGAGCGGCGGCTTTGCTATGTGGCCATCACCCGCGCGATGAAAAAGCTCTATCTTCTGCGGGCGGAATCGCGGATGCTCTATAATGAGGTGGTGCGCCACAAGGAATCCCGTTTTCTGGAGGAGATCCCACCGGAGCTGTTCGACGGCATGGAACCGGTGCGCACGGCGGGCGGATTTTCGCAAGGGGCGCAGGGGCAAAGCCAGGGCAGCGGTTCGTTTTCGGGAGAGGGCGGTTATCGCGGCGAACGGAGCGCGGGAAGCGTTGGAAACTCGGGAAGCGCCAGCTCCTTTGGAACGGGCGTCTCCCGCACGCCGGTGCGGGATCTTTCTCCCCACGGCACGCCCGCGGGCGGCAGCTTTACGCCCGCTGCGCCCCGAAAGCCCAAGAAGCAATACGACTTTACGCTCTATCAGCGGGTGCGGCACGCCAAATTCGGCGAAGGGGAGATCACGCACATCGAAAATGGCGTGCTGACGATCGATTTCGACAGCTGCGGCGTAAAGAAGATCGTTGCGGCCTATGCGCCGGTGGAACCGGCCTGAGCGGGCGGCACGGTTTGAGGTTTGAACTTTGACGGCAGGGGGAACGCTTGCCGGAGAGGACAATGCAGGGAGGAACAGCGCGATGGCACAGGAAGAGCAGAAGAGCTTTTCGATCGGTTCGATGGAAGAACCGGAAAAAGAAAGCACGGCCCGGGAGCAGGACGCGATCGAGCGGATGAAGGCACTTTCGGCGCGCATTCAAAAACTCAGCTACGAATACTACGTGCTGGACGATCCCACGGTCAGCGATGCGCAGTGGGACGCGCTCTACGACGAGCTGTGCGCGCTTGAAGAAGAAACGGGCGTCGTGCTGCCCGACTCCCCCACGCGCAAGGTGGGCGGCGAGCCGCTGGCGGCCTTTGAGCCCTACCGGCACAAGGCGCGGCTCTGGAGCCTTGGAAAGGTCAAAACCGAAGGAGAAGTGCGCGACTGGATCGAGCGGGTCATCCGCCTGCGGGCAGCGCGCGAAGCAGCCCATGGCCGGAAATTGCCGCCGCAGAAGTTAGCGCTCGAATATAAATTCGACGGTCTGACGGTCAACCTGACCTATCAAAACAGAACCCTCGTTCAGGCGGCCACCCGCGGCAACGGCGAGGTGGGCGAGGGCATTCTTGAGCAGGTGCGCACCATCCGCTCCGTCCCAGCGACGATCCCCTATCCGGGAACGATCGAAGTGCAGGGCGAATGTATCATGCGCCTTTCCGTGCTGGAAGAATACAACAAAACCGCCAAAGAGCCGCTGAAAAACGCCCGAAACGGCGCTGCGGGCGCGCTGCGCAACCTCGATCCGAAGGTGACGGCGGCGCGAAAGCTGGACGTGTTCCTTTATAATATCGGCTACGCGGAGGGCGGCCTTTCCATCGAAAACGAGGGGCAGATCTTTGACTTTCTGCGGGAAAACCACCTGCCGACCAGGGGGATCCTGGGGGTGTACGACGACGTGGACGCGCTGATGCAGGCGGTGGAAGAAGCCGAAAAGACCCGCGACAGCCTGGATTTTCTCATTGACGGACTGGTCGTCAAGGTCTGGGACAGCGAGACGCGGCAGGCGCTGGGCTATACGGACAAATTTCCCCGCTGGGCCATGGCCTATAAATTTGCGGCCGAAGAAATGACCACCACCATCGAAGAGGTGACGTGGGAGGTGGGGCGCACCGGAAAGCTGACGCCGCTGGCTCATCTGACGCCGGTGGACATCGGCGGCGTGACCGTACGCCGCGCCACGCTCAACAACATGGGCGACGTGGAGCGAAAAGGCGTCGCCATCGGCTCGACGGTGTTCATCCGCCGCAGCAACGACGTGATCCCGGAAATCCTCGGCACGACGCCGGACAGCCCGGCGGGCACGCCCATTCTGCCGCCCGACCATTGCCCGGCCTGCGGGGCGCACGTGGAGCAGCGGGGCGCGCTGCTGTTTTGCACCAACTCCCTTTCCTGCCGCCCGCAGATCGTGGGACGGCTGGCGCATTTTGCGTCCCGCTCCGCCATGGACATCGAGAGCTTTTCGGAAAAAACGGCGGAGTTTCTGGCGGAGCGCAAGGGGATCTCTTCCGTGGCCGACCTGTACCGTCTGAAAGAAGGCGACCTGAACGGTCTGGAAGGTTTTGGCGAAAAACGGGAGAAAAAGCTGCTTTCTGAAATCGAAAAGAGCAAAAACCGTCCGCTTTCCGCGTTTTTGTTTGCGCTGGGCATCCCAAACGTCGGCAGCAAGACCGCAAAGGATTTGGCGGAGCATTTCGGCTCGCTGGACGCGCTGCGAAAAGCCACGGCCGAGGAGCTGGTCGCCCTGCCGGACGTGGGCGATATCGTGGCCGAGGGCATCGTGGAGTTTTTCAGCGACGAACGGATCGGCGCGCAGGTGGACGAGCTGCTGGCGCTGGGTGTGAAAGCGCCCCACGAAGCCCGAAAGATTGCGGCAGACGGGCCGTTTTCCGGCCTGACTGTCGTGCTGACCGGCACGCTCTCTTCCATGGGCCGGACGGAAGCGGCGGCCAAGATCGAGGCGCTGGGCGGAAAAG
>JAEYFO010000121.1 GCA_023402915.1 Bacillota bacterium
AAGGTCACCCGCAGCGCGCTGCAGAACGCCGCTTCCATCGCTGCCATGACCCTCACCACCGAGAGCTTGGTGTGCGATATTCCCGCTCCCGCTGCGGCGGCTCCTGCGGCTCCCGACATGGGCGGTATGTATTAAGAGACGGCGCAAAGCCCTGAACTTGCCGGATTTCCCGGAACGCAAACAGCGCATTTACGCCAAACTTATGCCAATTTTGGCTGAACTTGCAAAAGGCCCGAAGAGGTTCGTCCTCTCCGGGCCTTTTTTCTGCGCGGCAAACCCGTCCTTTTTTCGCCGCCCGCATTGACGATTCTTCCGGCAAAGACTATAATGAACAAAACTTCTTCTTTTTCCTTTTGTTTCAAAAACACATTTCGTCATTCAAAGACATATTTTTGTATTTTTGAAACTTTTCAGCATTTCCCATATTACCCAACGGAGGCCACCCATGTCGATCCCAGCCATTCGATTCGTCACACCCAAAATGCTCGAAGCATTCCTGCCTTTCCTCGTCAACCCCATGGACCGGGCGCTTCTCGTGCTCGCCAGGGAAGGGCTGCGGGCGGAGGATATTGCCGGTTTGACCATCGAAGACGTCGCCGTGGAATACAACACCATCAACGTGCCGCGAAAATCGGAATCGGAAGTGCGCGTTCAGCTGCTGGACGTGGAACCGCGCACCGTTCAGCTGTGCGTCAAGGCGCAAAAGCAGACAAGATATTCTGCCGGGCTGCTCAAGGGCCGCCGCGCGCCCGAAGCAGAACTGGTCAAAAGCGCGTTCATCGTCAGGCCGCTCCTTGCTGACGGCGCGGCGCCGTATCTGACAAAATCCGCCGTGCAGCAGCGAGCTTCCGCGCTGCTTTCGCCGGAAAACACCGGCCTTGAGATTCACGGCGGCGCGGACGCCGTCCGCATCGGGAAGATTCTGTCCACGCTTTACCGGGCGGAGCAGGACGGCGAAGAGATGTTTGAGCGCTGTTTGCAATTCATTTGCGACAAATTTTACTTCTCCGCTCTGCGTCCGCCGGCAGCTCAAAAAGAGCTGGGCCACCTGGTGACGGAGGGCGTTTATCAAAAATACAAAAATGAATTTCAGCACGTTTTTGAAAACGAACGCCAGCTGATCGCCCACATGAAGGCCGCCGCGTCCGCCATCTGACGAAAGCCGCACCGCATATCGGGCTCTCGGCCTTTTTGCGATTTTGATTGTTTTCAGCTCATTTTTCATTTGTCTCCTTTTTAAGCCTTTTCGGATTCGCCGCGAAGGCTTTTTTCTTTTTCCAGAGTGTGATAGACTAAAAGAAACTGTTTTCGTTTCACCGGCGGGCGCTACGCGCGGCCGCATTTTTTCGGAGGGTAGCCATGGCCACACTTTTGCAGATCAACCAGACGCTCGCAAAGGGTCCGAGGACTCTGGAGCATCTTTTCCATACCATCGTCGCAAACGGCAGCAAGATCGCCGCCGAATACATGGAGGACGGCGAAGTCCAATACATCACCTACGCGCAATACGGCAAAAAAGTCCGAAACTGCGCCTCCCATTTGCAATCCGTCCTTGGAAAAGAGCGCATCGGCAGCTTTGTCGGGCTGCGCTGGGACACCAACCCCGAGTATCCCACCATCCTGTGGGGGCTGCTGATGGCGGGCTATCAGCCCGTGTTGATCGACTACCGCGCCACGGGCAGCGCGCTGACCCACATTCTCCGGCAGTCCGGGGCCACGGCGCTCATCACGCCCGACCGTCCCGCCGCGGCGCAGGGCGCTTTGTGCGTCGCGCCCTCCATGGTGCTCAAAAACAATCTGGCGCTCTATTTTGAAGAGCAGTGGGCCGACAAAATGGCGCTTTGCACCTCCGGCACGACGGCCAGCTCGAAGGTGTTTGTCTATGACGGCGCGGCCATCATCGGCCAGCCCATCGACGGTTCGGTCATCATCGAGGCGAAAGAGGACTTCATCTATGACGGCGACATCAAGGTGCTGGCCTATCTGCCGCTCCACCACATTTTCGGCTTCATGGCGCTGCTGGTGCATTTTTCCGTCTACGGCAAGGTGCTGGTCTATCCCAAAGACCGCTCCGCCGCAACGACCATGGAAACCTGCCGCAATCACGGCGTAACGCATATTTTCAACGTCCCGCTCTTTTGGAACAGCATCAATCAGGGCATCTGGCGCAAGGCAAAGCTGAACGGTCAGACCCATAAGCTTCAGGCGCTCATCCGGCTGAGCCTGTGGATGCAGCGCTTTGCCCCGAAATTCACCCGGAAAATTCTGGCCGATTTTCTGGCGAAGGACGTCCAGAACAATCTGCTGGGCAACAGGATCCGCTGTCTCATCAGCGGCGGCGGCCGCGTGCTTCCCGAAGCGGCCCGCACGCTCAACGGCCTTGGCTATGACCTGCTCATCGGCTACGGCATGACGGAGCTGGGCATCACCGGCATCCAGCTCAAGGACAAGATCAAGCAGAAGCTCTCGCTCTGCTGCGGCCAGGCGCTGCCGTCCGTGGAATACCGCGTGGAGCCCTCCGACCCGCAGCGGCCCAACGTGGGCGCGCTTTTCGTGCGCAGCAAAACCATGCACATCGGCCGGATGGAAGAGGGGAAGCTGGTTCCGCCCGCGCTGGATGAAGATGGCTGGTTCGCCACCGGCGACATCGCCCGGCTGGATGAAGTGGGCAACCTCTGGATCGAGGGCCGCCTCAAGGAAGTCATCATCAACGAATCGGGCGAAAACGTCTATCCCGACGAGCTGGAGGACACGTTCGTCAACCTGCCGCACGTGGAGCAGATGTGCGCGCTGGGCCTTGCAGACGGCAGAGGATACGAGGACATCACACTGGTGCTGGAAGCCCGCGCCGTTTTGACGGACGACGAAAAGCTTCAGGAGCTTTGGAAAACGCTCGCTTCGCGCAACGGCCCGCTCCCGGTCTACAAAAAGCTGCGC
>JAEYFO010000216.1 GCA_023402915.1 Bacillota bacterium
GCGCAACATCGTCCTTTCCATGGTGATCTCCGGCATGCTGGCCGGTCTGGGCGGCGGACTGCTGTACCTCTCCGGCGCAAACGGACGGCGCATCAAGGTGGTGGACGTGCTGGCAGCCGAGGGCTTCAACGGCATCCCCGTGGCGCTGCTGGGCCTGTCGAACCCGCTGGGTATCATCTTCTCCGGCCTGTTCATCTCCCACATCACCCAGGGCGGCAACTATTTGCAGCGGCTGGATTTCGTGCCGGAGATCATCGACATCATCATCGCGGCCATCATCTATTGCAGCGCGCTTGCACTGATTTTCAAGAATCTGGTGGTGCGCCTGACGGGCGGCAAAAAGAAAGAAGCGGCAAAGGCGGCGGAAGAACCTTCCCACGCGCCGGGCATGGCGGGCGAGGGACTTTTGCCCCCGGAGGACGAGCCGCAGCCGGAAGAGGCTTTTGAAGAAAGCGCGGAAGAAAATGCGCAGGAAACCGAAGGGACAGCATCTGAAGCGCAGCAAAACGCTGGAGAGGAGGAATAAGCCATGTCAACGTTCTATTTTCTGATCCAACAGACCATGCCCTTTGCGATCCCGCTGCTGATCGTGGCGCTGGGCGGCATGTTTTCCGAGCGCAGCGGCGTGACGAACATCGCACTGGACGGCATCATGATCATGGGCGCGTTTGCCAGCATCCTCTTTATCAACAAAATGCAGGACCACATGAGCGGTCAGCTGCTGCTGATTCTGGCGATCCTGGTGGCCGTGGCGGCCGGAATGCTCTTTTCGCTGCTCCATGCCTATGCGGCGATCAATATGAAGTCCGATCAGGTCATCAGCGGCACGGCGCTCAACATGTTTGCGCCCGCATTTGCCATCTATGTGGCGCGCATGATCCAGCCCAACGGCGTGCAGCAGATCCAGTTTTCCAACACGTTCCTGATCCGCGAGGTGCCGGTGCTGTCCAAGATCCCCGTGCTGGGCGATATGTTCTTCAAAAACGCCTACCTGACCACCTATCTCGGTGTCGCGATTTTGATCGTGTCGGTGATCGTCCTTTATAAGACCCGCTTCGGCCTGCGCCTTCGCTCCTGCGGCGAGCATCCGCAGGCTGCCGGTTCCGTGGGCATCAACGTCTATAAAATGCGCTATGCGGGCGTGCTGATCTCCGGCGCGCTGGGCGGCCTGGGCGGTCTGGTTTTTGTCGTGCCGACCAGCACGAACTTCAACGCGACCGTGGCCGGGTACGGCTTCCTCGCGCTGGCTGTGCTGATTTTCGGTCAGTGGAAGCCCATGCGCATTCTGGTGGCCGCGCTGTTTTTCGGCTTCATGAAAACCATTGCCGCAACCTATTCCGGCATTTCCTTCCTCCAGTCGCTGCCCATCCCCAGCGACATCTACAAAATGATCCCCTACGTGGCGACGCTCGTCGTGCTGGCCTTTGCCTCCAAAAATTCCCAGGCGCCCAAAGCCTGCGGCGTCCCATATGACAGGGGGAGCAGATAGGGCGCGGCCGATCCGTCGAAAAAGAGAGCTTTCGGGCTCTCTTTTTTGCGGTTGCAGGTTTTTTAGCGGAAAACGGTAAAAGAACGGGAAGAAAAGAAGAAAATTTTCAGAAGAATCTTCGAAATGATGTTGGAATCGCTGCAATTCTGTGTTATATTAAAGCCAACGACAGGAAACTGCCGGAAATGGAGGGAATGAGTATGAAAAAAGCGAGAAGGCTGCTGGGCGCCCTGCTGGCGCTCGTTTTGGCACTGGCGCTCCTGCCTGCTGCGGCGCTGGCGGATGGGGGAATGACGACGATCGTGCTTTCCGTTCCACAGGACGTGTGGGAGGACAGCAGCGGCTATCAGATGCTGCTCGACGCAGATCATAACACCTTTGGCCGGATCATTCCGGAGAGCGGCCCGCTGGCGAAAAATGCGGACTCTACGCCGGAAGTGTATGCCGAATTTGAATACAAGCTCCCCGGCAACGCCGATCATTTCCGGGATACGCTGAACGCCCTCAAGGTGGGCACGCTGTCTATGACCATCCCGGCGGGCACCTATGACTGGTGCATCACCAATCCCACGCCGAACGACAACCTGTGGATCGCCGGGACCAGCGGCGACGCACCCGCCCGTGCGGACGATTATGTTTTCGAAGCCGGAAAGACATATATCTTTGAACTTCGCAAGGTCGGCACCCGCGACGGCGTGTTCCTGACGATCGAAGACACGGAGGTGCTGCCCGGCGGCGAAGTTTGGCCGAACGTTCTCATTCCCGAAAGGGAGGAAGATCCCAAGCCGGACGAACCTGCTGATGTGGACGAACCCACGGAAGAAGATCCTGTGGAGGAAGAGCCCGCGGACGACCCCATCGACGAACCGGCCGACGAACCGCAGGAGGACGTGCCCACGACCGGCGACGCTGCGACGACGGTTATCCCTGCGCTGGCCGTGCTGGCCATCGCGGCGGCTGCGGCCTATGTGGGGCTGCGCAGGCGCGCATAACGCCGGAATCTGAAAAGAGAAAAAGAGAGAGCCTGCGGGCTTTCTCTTTTTTGTATATCGAAAACCCCGCGTTAGACGTGTCGTTCAAAAGAGCCTATGGCGATGAGGCAGACGAAAAACTCCTTTTGCTTTCGAATAAGTAAGCGGACAGAGAACAGCATGAAAACGCAAAAGGAGGACATTCACAATGAGCCTGAACGACGGAAACAGTTCATCGCATACGAAATGGAATTGTATCTATCAGATCGTATTTGCGCCGAAATACCGGAGCTCCGAAGGGAAAGTCGAGCCTGATGATATTCCGGAAATTCGGGAACAGGAACGGTATATACCGGAATCGGGAGTGCTGGTGCAGAGGGTATTATGTGGATACCGCAGGAAAAAGCACGGCGGCGATCCGGACGTACATAGCAAAGCAACTGGAAACCGACAAAAAAACAGACCGGCTGAGCCTGGTTGATCCGCGCGACCCGCCTACGGGTAAGCAAGTGACCCCCTGCGTGGCTGACAGATCCCCTATGCGCACGTGTGCGCCGTCTGTACTCTTTGGGACTTTGCCCCCAAATGCCCCCGACTCAGCCGGGGGATTCTTTTGTGTGGGTTCCACGCGGTTTTCTTGCGCGGGGGCGCGGATCGTGCGCAGGTTTTGCGCGGCAGAAAAGTTTTACAGGATTTTAACGGAAAAACGAAAAATCTGCCGGAAAAGCGCGGACAGACGGTGGAAAAGGGGCGCGAAGCGGTCTATACTGGAACTTGAAAAGAAAGTTCGTCCGCCCTGACTGAAAAATGCGCGCAGCCTCAGAAAGCCCCTGAAAAGGCGGCGAAGGCGGTTTTGAAAACGCCGCGGGAGAAGTCGGGTTCCAAAGGGCGGCGGGAGAAGAGGAGAAGGACAGGATGAAAGAACTTTGGCAGCTGTTTTATGCGTTCGTGCGCATCGGCGCGCTGACTTTTGGCGGCGGGTATTCCATGCTCCCCATGATCGAGAGGGAAGTGGTCGAGAAACACCGCTGGGCCACGGAGGAAGAGGTGATGGACTATTTTGCCGTCAGCCAGTGTACGCCCGGCGTCATCGCGGTCAATACGGCCACGTTTGTGGGCTACAAGCAAAAGGGCGTGCTGGGCGGCGTCGTTGCGACGCTGGGGGTCATTCTGCCGTCGCTGTGCATCATTTTGGTCATCGCCTCCGTGCTGGAAAACTTTGCACAGATCCCCATCGTGCAGCACGCCTTTGCGGGCATCAACGTGGCGGTAGCGGCGCTGATCGTCCAGGCCGTCGTCAAGCTGGCCAAGGGCAGCGTGGTGGACTGGCTGTGCGTGGGCGTGATGGCTGCCTCCTTCGGAATCATGGCGCTGTTGGGGCCTTCGCCACTGGTGGTGGTGGTGGCTGCGGCGCTGACGGGCGTCCTCGGCAGGCGCTTTCTTAAGCTCGCGCCCTTCAAGAAAGCAAAGCAAGCCGGCTTGGACGGCAAAGCGGGAAAGGGGGAGGCGTGATGGTCTATTTGCAGCTGTTTTTTGAATTTTTCAAAACCGGCCTCTTTGCTGTGGGCGGCGGGCTGGCGACGCTCCCTTTCCTGTATCAAATGGCCGACCGCTATCCCTGGTTCGACCGGGCGATGCTGACGAAAATGATCGCCGTGGCCGAATCGACCCCCGGCTCCATCGGCGTCAATGTGGCGACGTATGCAGGCTTTCGTGCGGCGGGCGTACCGGGCAGCGTCATGGCGACCCTTGCGCTGGTGCTGCCCAGCGTGATCGTGATTCTCATCGTTGCTAAAATGCTGCAAAAGTTCCGCCGGAACAGGCTGGTGGACGCGGCGTTTTACGGCCTGCGCCCGGCGGTTTGCGGCATGATCGCGGCGGCGGCGCTGGGCGTGATGGAGGTGGCGCTTTTCAAAAGCGGAACGACGTTGCTTTCGTCGGTCAACTGGGTGGCGGTGGCGCTGTTTGCGGTGCTGCTCTACGCCATGTTCCGCTTTAAGAAGCATCCGATCGTCTATCTTGCGGCGGCAGCCGTCGCGGGGATGGTGTTTCAGCTTTGAAGGGGGAGAAAAGCAAAATGTGGGTCGCGTTTGCGCTGCTGTCGGCGGTGTTTGCCAGCCTGACGACCATTCTGGCCAAGGCCGGGCTTTCCGGCGTGGACTCGAACCTCGCCACGGCCATTCGGACCGTCGTGGTGCTGGCGCTGGCCTGGGGCATGGTGTTTCTGACGGGCGCACAGGCGGGGATCAAAGACCTGAGCGGACGAAATATGCTGTTTCTGGTGCTTTCCGGCGTTGCGACAGGTCTTTCCTGGCTGTTTTACTACCGGGCGGTGCAACTGGGCGACGTGTCCCGTGTTGCGCCCATCGACAAGTTCAGCGTGGTCATCACAATGGTGCTGGCCTTCGCCTTCCTCGGGGAAAAGGTCACGGTCAAAACCGTTGCGGGCGGACTGCTCATCGCGGCGGGAACGCTGGTGCTGGCGCTGTAAGCCGCGGAAAACCCGGTCGCAAAACGGGCAGGACCCGGGGAGATCAAATGAAAAACAAAGCGATATTGGCATGATATGGCAAGGGATTTTTTGCGGCTCTTGGCAGGAGCGCAGCGGACAAAAAAGAAGATCGAGGACTCGCGCTTTTGTCCTGCGGCTATTTTTCGCCGGCGAGGGCATGTGCGGCGGTGCGGCGTCCCGAAGGACGGTTGCGGCTGTCTGGCGGAGAGAAGGGAGCGAAAGAGATCGCGCGGATACGGAGCGCTGAGAAAATCACAGGGGTATATTGACATAAAAGTGGAAAAAGGTTAAAATGAAAATGGTAACAGGTAAAAATTTTCAAAAAAAGTATCATCAAGGAGGAAACAATGAGAGCCAAGACAAAATGGATGATGCGCCTTGCGTTCGTGATGGCTGTACTGATGGCGGCGGCGCTTGTTCCTTCGCTGGCTATGGCGGCGGGTTGCGACGGCAACCATGACTGGAATCAGGATTCCGCTCAGTGGAGGTGGAGCAGCAACAACAGAGAGGCGTGGGTCACGGTGAGCTGCAAGGGCAACCCGGAGCACACCCTCACCCTGCAGGCGACTGTCACCTTCACGGTGCAGGGAGATTCCGTAACGTTCACGGCCACCGCGCAATTGCCCGTTGGCGGTGATGATACGGTTACGCTTACAGACTATGCCGATGGCCCCCTTTCCTACCTCGAGACCCCTCCGCAGGTTCTGGTTCCGGAACGCGACCCCGGCGACAATGAAGAAGAGAAGCCCGACGTGGTCGAAGAACCCGTTGACGAAGAACCCGTCGATGAAGAACCCGTCGACGAAGAGCCTGACGACGAAGAGCCTGACGACGAGCCCGCTCCCACGACGGGCGACTTTGGCGTAGCCCTGTTGCCTGCGTTGGCGGTGTTGGCGGCGCTGGCGGCGCTGGCCTTTGTGGGAATGCGTAAGCGCGCATAGCCAAAACAAGACGAAAAGAGGAAGCCTGCGGGCTTTCTCTTTTTTGTGTGTCTGAAAGGGACAGCAAGGGGAGAAAAATTGAAAATGATACGGTTATCAGGACAAATATGAACGAATTAAAAAACGTCTGTGAAGGATGTTGAAACAAAATGTGAAAAAACAATGATAAAATTGACGCAAATTGAATTTTCGGCTAAGATAAAGGCGGAAAATCAACGAGAATTTTCCAAAAATCAAACGTCGTATTTCAAGGAGGAAACCATGAAAACCAAGTCCAAACGGATGATGGGCCTTGCGCTTGTGCTGGCCGTGATGATGGTGGTTGCGATCCTGCCTCAGATGGCGCTGGCTGTGAATCCTACGCCGAACCCGCAGGCTGAAGTGCCGCCGCAGGTGACGATCCCCGAAAAGCAGCCCGAAGCGACGGAACCACCTCAGACGGAAGAACCCGCCCAGACGGAAGCGCCTGCCCAGGAACCTGTGGACGAACCGGTTGACGATCCCGAAGTGCAGGAACCCATTGAAGAAGATCCGGCGGAAGAAGACCCCGCGGACGAACCCATTGATGAGCCCATCGACGAGCCTGCCGACGAACCGCAGGAAGACGCGCCCACCACAGGCGACGCTGCGGCGGCTGTCCTGCCCGCGCTGGTTGTGCTGGCGATCGCGTCGGCTGCGGCCTATATGGGTCTGCGCAAGCGGGCGTAACAAAACTCATACACAGGCGGAGGGAAGTATCCTTCCGCCTGTGTTTCGTTTCGGAAAGAAAGCCCGGCTCCGTGAAAAACGGTTGGCCGGGTTTTTCCATGCGAAGCGCAAAGAAGTTTCTGGATAAAATCATTTTGCGAAAGAAATAAAAGAGGATTGCAAGAAATTATTCATAAAAAGAATTGACAGGAAAGAATGTTATGAGTAAAATAGTTAGGAAGTGCTAACCGACAAATGATGCTTAACAATACTGCAAATGGGACAAAGGAGGACGTTATTCATGAAGAACAGGAAAAATGTGGGAAAGCTGGCGCTGGTTCTGGCGTTGGTCGTTGCGATGCTGGCGGTTCCGCAGATGGCAATGGCGCTTTCGGCCCCGCCTACGGAGATTTATAAAGCGGAAGCCTGGTTTGGCAGCGATTTCAACCTGACGTTCACGGACGTTGACTGGGTGAAGGCGATCAGCGCTGTGACGGTCAACGGCACGGCCTATACCAAGGGCAGCAGCAGTTTCTCCGTGAATCGCAACACCACGTTCTATACGGCGGAGGACTTTGATGGCCGGGCTTACGTGCGCGTTGGTGAAGGCTGGGCTGGCGAAGCTGATAACGCGGTCTGCGTCGTTTCCGCGACGGGATATTCTGATCTCATTCTGCTGCTGAACCGTTCGAATCATACGGCGCAGATCCATTCCGTCCACACCGGCGGCACGGCGACCTGCACGCAGCAGGCGCTCTGCACGGTTTGCGGCCAGCCTTACGGAGAACTGGGCGCACATGCCTGGGGGAACGCGCAGTGGACCTGGAGCGAAGATCACACTTCCGCTTCTGTGATGCTGACCTGCCAGAACGATGCGGCGCATACCACGACGGCGCAGGCGGCTGTGAGCAGCCAGGAAGCGCAGGGCAAGGTCGTTTATATCGCGACGGCGGAAGTGGATGGCCAGATCTATACGGACAGGGTGGAAGTGACTGTTTCGCAGGAGGTTGCCCCCAATGTGACCATTCCGGAACACGCGGAGGAACCCGCTGCGGAAGAACCTGCGCAGGGTGACGTGGACGAACCGGTCGAAGAGGAATCTGTGGAAGAAGAACCTGCGGACGAACCTGCAGAAGAACCGGCTGACGAACCTGCGGACGACGAGCAGGAAGAAGCTCCTCAGACCGGCGACGCTGCGATGAGCATCCTGCCCGCGCTGGCGGTGCTGGCGCTCGTGGCGGCTGCGGCCTATGTGGGTCTGCGCAAGCGCGCGTAACAACGAGAACAGACCGGGTGGAAGAAGAACCTTCCGCCCGGCTTCTTTATGGAGAAAAGAAGAGAAAAGAAGAAAGAGAAGGCAGTAGTTGAAAAAGAGTCAGACAAAAATTTCCGAATAACGCGCCTGAAAAGGAGCAGGCAAGGCGAAAAAGCAGGGTGAAATCCTGCCTGTCTGCATCCGCAAAGCAGAAGAAACCCTTTGCGCAGTATGGCCGCATAACGTTTTCGAATATACCTCAACAGACAAAAGCCCCGGCGCAAAGCAGCGTGCGGGGTTTTGACGTTCGGTTGAAATTTGATTGGAATACGAGGCAGAGACGTTTGCTGGGAATTTGACGCACCCCGGAAAGCGACATGGAGAGAGGATGAGTGCCGAAGATGGATCAGACAAAAATTTCCGAATAACGCGCCTGAAAAGGAACAGGCAAGGCGAAAAAGCAGGGTGAAATCCTGTCTGTCTGCATCCGAAAAGCAGAAGAAATCCTTTGCGCAGCAGAGCCGCATAGCGTTTTCGGATACACCTCAACAGACAAAAACCCCGGCGCAAAGCAGCGTGCGGGGTTTTGCTGCTCAGTTGAGAGTTGCTGAAATACGAGCGGGCCACGTTTTGTCAGACGTGCGGAGCGGTCGGGCGAAAACGCCAGAAAAGGACAGGGAAGGTACTTGAAAACGGCGGAGCTTGAATGACGCTTTGGAAAAACTTGAAAGCCTGCGAAAAGCGCCGGGCGTTTCCAAAGTCTTTTGAAAACCGCCGCCGGTCAATCCATTTCCACGCAGAGCGTACTGGAAAGCGCGTCTTTCTCCACCAGCAGGCGGATGCCGATACGCTCGCGCAGCTGGGGAATATGGGAGATCACGCCCACGGTCAGGCCGTCGCTGCGCAGGGTTTCCAGCGCGTCCAGCACGATGGCAAGCAGCCGGTCGTCCAGCGTTCCAAAGCCTTCGTCGAGGAAAAACAGACCCATGGGCTGGCCCTTCATGCCGATTTGCAGCGACAGAGCCAGCGCCAGCGAGAGCGAAACGAGGAAGGTTTCACCGCCGGAGAGGGTGGACGTGGGGCGCAGAATGCCGCCGTTGCCGTTGTCGCGGACGAGAAAAGCGTTTTCCTCGCCCAATTCCAGGGCATAGCGCCCGCGGGTCAGCCGTTCGAGCCGGAGAGAAGCGTCTTTGGCAATGCGGTGCATATATTCCGCCGCGATGAACGCCACCAGCGAACGGCCGCGCAGCAGGGAGCTGATCTCGCGGAGCAGATCCAGCTGATGGGTCTCGGCTTTTCGCTGCGCCTGCAATTCCTCCAGCCGCTGCAAGGTGCGCTGCGCCTGCTCAAGCTGCGCCTGTGCCTTGCCCAGCTGTTCCCGGAGCGCGCCCAGCTGATCCTGCGCGGCCTTGGCGGCTTCTTTGGCGGCGGACAGTTCCTGCGCGCTGACCCGCTGGCCGCGAAGGGAGCTTTGCAGCCGGGAGTGTTCTGCCTGCGCCGCGCTGAGCGCCTTGTCGTAGGCGGCAAGCGATTGCTCGGCCTGCGCCTGCTTTTCGGGGGAAAGGAGCGCTGCGCGGAGTGTGAGTTCGTCGGCAAACGCCTGCTCGGCCAGCGCAGCGGACAGGGCGGTTTCGGCAGCCGCCAGGGCGGTTTTGGCCTGCTGGAAGGAGCCGTCGGCGCGGTTGACGGCTTCGAGCGCCTGCTGAAGCTGCTGCTCGGCGGCGGCGCGGCGGGCGGAAAGGGTTTCAAGCGCCGAGGCTGCGTCCGTTTCTTCTTTTTGTGCGGAAAGCAGAGCGGCAGCCAGCGCGCTATGGGCGGTTGTGCCCCGCTGAAAGGGAACGTCGTGCTGGTCGAACAGCGCTTTGCGCTCAAAGAGATCCTCCTTGAGGGAAGAAAGATTCTGCTCGGCCTGCTCGACGGCGGCTTGCGCTTTCTGGTGGGCGGCGGATGCTTCGGAAAGCCGGCGTTCCTGCGCGGAAAGGGTGGTGCGCGCTTCTTCGAGAGCCTTGGCGCGGCGGGCGGCCGTTTCGATGGCCTGTTCCATTTGACGGGCAGCGGCGGAAAACTCCGTGCAGGCCGTTTCCCGCGAGAGGGCGGCCAAAGCTGCTTGCTGCTGCTGTTCCGTTTCTTGAAGCTGTTTGCGCTGCGCGAGCAGGGTCTCGGCCTGCAAATGGGCGTCAGCGGCGGCGGAACGGGCGGCGTCAAGCGCGTCGCGGCAGGTGGAAACAGCGGTTTCGGCCTGCTCCAGCGCGGCGGAAAGCCTTTGACCGGCGGAAGTGTCCAGCGGCTCGGCAGGCTCGGCGTAGCAGGGATGATGCATGGAGCCGCAGACCGGGCAGGGCGCGCCGTCCGTCAGGTTGGCGGCAAGGATGGCGGCGGCATTTTTTGCGCGGTGCTGTTCGAGCTTTGTGCGGAAGGCCTCGCATTCGCTGCGGCAGCGGCGGGCGGTTTCCTCGGCGCTGGCAAGCGCCTGCTTTGCGTTCTCCTGCGCGGCTTGCGCACTCTTGTCTTTTTCGGCGGCGGCAAGCACATGCGGTTCCAGCGCGGAACGCTGCGCGCCGGTTTTTTCGGATTGTTTTTGCAGGGACGCGCCTTCAAGCACCTTGCGATAACGCCCCTGATCGACGGCGGTTTCTTCGCCGGAAGAAAGCGCTTCGCAGGCGGCGCGGGCCTTTTGCACGGCGGCTTCCGCAGCGTCGAGCGCCGCTTTGGCCTGATCCCGTTGGGCGCGCAGGGGCTTGAGCGTTTCAGATAGCTGACCGTAACGGCTGCGGCGCGCATCGAATTCCCGCGCGCCCGCTTCAAGCGAAGAGAGCACGGCGGCGCGGCTTTGGGCGGCGCGCTTTTTTTCAGAAAGGGCGGCTTCCTGCCCGTCCAGATCGGAAAGGGTACGGCTGCGCTGCTCCTGCGCCTGATCGCGGGCAGCGTCGGCGCGTTCAAACGTTTCTTTGGCGGCGCGGTGGGTGCTGCGCGCCGTTTCGGCGGCGGAAAGCAGCGGGGCGCACAGCGCGGCCTTTCGGGCGAGGGAAAGACGGGCGCGGGTCTGCTCGACGGAATCTTTTTTGGAAAGCAGGGAAGCGAGGGTGGCTTCCGCCTCTTCAAGAGCGGCGCAATCCTGCCGGAGCCGCTGCTTCATTTCGTAAAGCGTCTGCGAAAGCCGGGCGGCGTTTTCCGAAAGGGCGCAGTCGTTGGCCAGCTTTTCGACCTGCGCGTCGAGCGCCGCGGTCTTTTCCGGGGAAATATCCCCCTGTTCGCGGATGAGCTGCTCCGTCGCGTCCAGCCGGGCAGTCTGCGTCCGGATGCGTCCGGCGATGCGCTCGCTCAAAAGGTTTCCGTATTCTTCCAGGGAGAACAGCCGCTCGATCATTTCCACGCGGTCTTTTCCGCCCAGCTTCAAAAAGCCGGAAAATTCCCCCTGCGGCAGCACGACCGACCGGCAGAAATCCTCAAACGACAGGCCGATCAGCTCGTTGACGCGGGCGTTCAGCTCGCCCAGCTTTTCCGCAAGCACCACGTCGCCTTCGGGCCGCAGTTCCACCATGCGGAATTTGCTTGCGCCGGAAAGCGAATAGAGCCGCTCGATGCGGAAGCGCCGCTCCTGCTCCCGCTGCCAGGCGGCGAACGTGAAGCGCACGGTCATTTTCCCGTTGGAATCGCCCTGCGCGCAGATCAGCGCGGAAAGGTCGCGGCTGTTGACCCGGGGCGCGCGGCCATACAGGGCGATGGTGATGGCGTCGAGCACGGTGGATTTTCCGCTGCCCGTCGGGCCGAAAATGCCGAACAGGCCCCGGCTGCAAAGCGCTTCAAAATCCACCCGCGCGGGCTTGGCGTAGCTGTTCAGCCCGCAAAATTCCAGAAGAAGCGGCTTCATTCTTCTCCTCCTTCCAGAAGCTCCGCAAAGCAGCGCGTCAGCTCCTCAGAGGGCGGCGCGCCCCGCTTTGCCTGATAAAATGCATCAAAAAGTTCCGCAGGCGAGCGGTCGCGCCAACGCTGCGGTTCCGCCTGCTGGGCCTGCGCGTTGCTCTGCCAGAGGATGTCGGTCAGCCGGGGGCGCAGCTTTCGAAGCTCTGCGATCTGGCTGTGGGTCAGGGGTCTTTCACCGCTGACGGAAAAGGCCAGCCACGCGTCCCTGTCCCCGTCGGAAGCGGCGTAAGAGAGGGCTTCCTCAGCGCTTTGGAACTGCTTTTTCAAAAGGGGACAGCCGCCCGAAAGCGGGCAGGAATGAACGACCGCTGCTTCGCCGGGAACGACGTCCACGAGGAACGCCTGATGGACGATCCCGTCCGGTTCATCAAAGGAACTGGCCAGCAGCGACCCGCTGTAATAGGCGTTTTGCGCCAGCTGCTGCGGCCGGTGCAAATGGCCGAGGGCGATGTACTGCGCCTGCGGGAAGGCGGAAAGGGGCACGAGCGCGCTGCCACCCACCCCTTCGATGGCCCGTTCGTCGCCCGCCGTCACGCCGCCTGCGGCAAACAGATGCGCCATGGCCACGTTGACCGTTTCGGGCGAAAACTGCGCGCCTCCGCGGGCAAGAAGCTGCTGCGCTGCGGCGGCATAGGCCGCGGCATGGGCGGCGCCCTCCTGTTCCTCGGAAAGCAGACGGCACAGCCGGCCTTCGCTTGCATAGGGCAAAAGGGAAAGCACCGCGTCGCACCCGGCGCGCTCCGGACGAAGGCGCAGCCAGCCCTCGCCCGACGCGACCAGGCCGGGGCCTTCCAGCGGCGGCATGTCCTGCGGGCGACCCAGAAGATAAGCGCCGTGGCGCAGCGCCAGCACCTGCGGGGCGCACAGGCAGTCCGGGCTGTCGTGGTTCCCGGCGATGACCACCGTCAGCGCGCCCGACGCGCCCAGCCGTTCCAGCGTGCTGTAAAAAAGCTCCTGCGCCCACACGGGCGGGTGATAGGTATCGTAAATATCTCCGGCCACCAGCACCAGATCGGCTTGCAGCGCCTCGGCGCAGCGGCAAAGGCTGTCCAGCAGCGCCCGCTGTTCCTCTTCGCGGGGACGGCCGTCGAGCGTGCAGCCCAGATGCCAGTCGGAAGTATGCAGGATGCGCAAAGTCAGAGCCTCCTTGACAAACAGATGTTTTGTTCAAATTATACTCCATCCCTGTGCCGGAGGACAAGCGAACAGCGGCGGTTCTGAGCGCATAAATCCGTCCTTGCGGCAAAAGAATGCTGAAATCCGAACGAAAGAATGCTATACTATAATAAAAAGAAAGTAATTTCGGGAGGAAAAAGTATGTCCATCCGGATCAAAGAGCGGATCACCTGCCCCAAGTGCGGATTTCAATACGAGCAGGAGTGCTATCCGGCCGTCGATGCAGCGGACGCACCGCTTCGGGAGCATATCGTTGAAGGGCGGGCGTTCGTGGGCGTGTGCCCCAGCTGCTCCGTGACGACGCGGCTGGTGTACCCCTGCCTGTATCGCGACGAAAAGCGGGGCTTTGCGGCCTATCTGCTGCCGCGGACGGAGGCGCGCAGCATCGCCGTCGAAGAAACCATGAGCGACCTTCTGGAAGGCGCGAAAACCGAGGGGCTCAAGCTCCGGCTCATCGACGAATACAAGGCGTTTCGCGAAAAGATCATTCTGTTTGAAGAGGGCTACGACGACCGGGCGATGGAGCTGGCAAAAGCCTATATGGCTCTTGCGATGATGGGCGGGCCCAAAGGCTCTTTTGTGCCGGAAACGCTGTACTTTCAGGGGCTGTTCGGCGAGGATAAGATGCTCATGACCGCCCTGCGCGGCGAAGAGAGCAGGCAGATCGCCGTGCCGAAGCGCCTGTACGAGCAGGCGCTGGCCTGTTTGAAAAACCGCCCGGCAGCGGCGGCGGAAACGGGCGAATTTGAAATGATCGACCTGCTTTGGGCGCTGGAATTTTTGAAAAAACACGGCAACATTATCGACGCGGATAAAACAGAGAAGCATTGACCGGCCGGACGAGCGTCCGGGAGAGGAGAGCCTTTTATGAGCAAAAAGAACGACGTCAAGGGAACGATCGAAGTCAATCCCGTCCTGTGGCATGACCGCAAGCGCTTTTTGGGCTTGCCGCTGTCCTTCACGCGCTATTCCGTCGAGGAAGACCGGCTCATCACCCGGATCGGCTTTTTCCGCACGGAAGTGAACGAAGTGCTGTTGTACCGCATTCTCGATTTGAAGCTGCGCCGCACGCTCGGCCAAAAGATCCTGGGCGTGGGCACGATCACGCTCTATACCGCCGACCGGACGGATTCGACCCTTGTGCTCAAAAACATCAAAAAGCCCGAGCAGGTGCGCCGGTTCCTCAGCAAGATCGTCGAGCAGCGCCGCGATGAAAAGCGCGTCCTCGGCAAGGAGATGTACGGCACGGCCAGCGAACGGGGCTGCGAGCACGAGCATGGCCACGAATTCGTCGATGTGGACGGCGACGGCATTCCGGACTGAAAAGGAGGCGGCGCATGATCCCGGTACCTACTCTTTCGGAAGAAGAACTCTCCGGCCTGAAGGACAGCTTTGACTCCATGCTGCGCGCGACGTACCGCGAGGGCGTGGAGGAGCTGATCGCCTGGCTGGAAACCGAAACGGACTTTTACCGCGCGCCCGCCAGCGCCTCCAAGCATGGGGCGGTGGAAGGCGGGCTGCTGCTGCACAGCGTTTCGGTCTGCAAGTATCTGCGCAATTTCGTCAAGCCCCTCGGCGAAGAGATCCCGGACGATTCCGTCGTGATCTCCGCGCTGCTGCACGACCTTTGCAAGGCGAATTTCTATACCAAGCGGGTCAAGAACGTCAAGGTCGCGCCCAAGCAGTGGGAGGAGCAGGAGTATTTCGCCATCGAGGATCAGCTGCCCCTCGGCCACGGCGAAAAGTCGGCCATGCTGGCGCTGCGCTTCCTCGAACTGACGGACGACGAGCTGATGGCCATCCGCTGGCACATGGGCGGCTACGACGACGCGGCGCGGGCCTATGCGGGCGGCATGGCGCAGGCCAACGCCTTTGACAAGTCCAAACTGGCCGTGGCGCTCAACGTGGCGGATATGTACGTTTCCCACATCATCGGGCATTAAAGCGCAGCTTTTACGCGCCGTTTCCGGTGGAAGCCGCGGAGAGGATATAAAGCGCGGCGCGTGAAGGGCGCCCAAAGTCTTATCAAAGAGGTTCAAAAAGCACGAGGTACAAAAAAGAAAACACGCTGTTCCGGCTCCCGGATGGGGGCGAAGAAGCAGCGTGTTTTTTGTTTTGGAAAAAGTTGGCGAAGAAGCCGGACGCTTTTCAAAAAAGAAAATTCGAAAGGGAAAAGCATCCGCCCTTTTATTAAGCGCCGCGCAGGGCGTTTTCGCTGGAAAAACCAGAGCACCGTTTCTGAAAAGAGCGTTTTTCGAAAAGCGGCGAAGGCTCCTTTGCGAGAAAGTCTGAAATTTTTCGAAAAATCAGACAGTCGCGCTCTGAGAGGGCAAAGCGGGGCGGGCATTTTCCTCCGCCTTGAGAGGGAGCGTGACGGTAAAGCAGCTGCCCTTGCCCACTTCGCTTTCGACCGTCACGTCGCCGCCCATGTTGCGGGCGATGTGCTTGACGATGGCCAGCCCCAGACCCGTTCCGCCCATGCTGCGGGAGCGCCCCTTGTCCACCCGGTAAAACCGCTCGAACAGGCGCTTCTGGCTTTCTTCCGGAATGCCGACGCCGCTGTCCCTGACGGAAAGCTCCGCATGATCTCCCGCCCGACGGGCGCTCAGCCGCACCGTGCCGCCCGCAAGGGTGTATTTGATGGCGTTGTCGGTGAGGTTGATGAGCATCTGCTTGAGCCAGCCGTCATTCCCCCAGACGAAAAGTCCTTCCGCCCCGGAAAGATCGACGATGAGCCTGACCTCCCGGCGCTGGGCCGCCGGCTGCATCACTTCTTCCACATAGCTGAGCGCGTCCCACACGTCCAGCCGTTCTGTTTTGCGCGGCGCGCCCGATTCCAGCTCGGACAGGGACAGAATATCGTTGATGAGCCGCATGAGCCGGTCGCTCTCGATGTGGATGATCTGCAGGAATTTTCTGGCCTGCTCCTTGTCGTCCAGCGCGCCGCACAGCAGCGTTTCCGTGAAGCCGCTGATGCTGGTGAGCGGGGTTTTCAGCTCGTGCGAAACATTGGCCACGAATTCGGAGCGCATATTTTCCAGCGTCCGCAGCTTCTGGTTTTCCTCCCGAAGGGCGTTGACCGTTTCCTTGAGCCGGACGCTCATGGCGTTGAAGCTGGCGGCCAGTTCCCCCAGCTCCTTGGTGGAGGGCACGGCGATTTCCACGCCGTAATCTCCCTCGGCCACCCGTTTGGCCGCTGCGGTCATCTGGTTCACGGGCTGCAAAATCGCCCCGGAAAACCGCCAGGCCAGCAGCGCCGCGCCCAGCATCAGCAGCGCCAGCAGCACGGAGAGCGAGCGCCACAGCACCTGCGAGCTTTTCCAGATGTCGTCGAGCCGCATGGCGATGCGCACGATCATGCCGTTTTTCATCCGGCGCGCCACGTACATCGTCTCGTCGCCCGTGGTGGCGGAAAGGCGGATCGCCGTGCCGCTGCCGCTCGAAAGCGCCTGCTGCACTTCTTCGCGCTGGCTGTGTTCTTCCATTTCTCCGGCGTTTTGCGCGCTGTCGCCCAGCACCTGCCCCGTTTCGTCGAGGAACGTCACGCGAAGCTCTTTTCCGGCCATGGAAGCGGCCGCTTCTTCATAGTTGCCGTCCGGCACCATGGAGGCCGCCAGCTCGCAGTAATCCTCCAGCCGCTCCTCCGTTTCCCGCCGGTTGTTTTCCTCCAGCAGGAACATGGACGCGGCGCAGTAAAGTACGCTTGCCGCCAGCAGCACGGCGGCCACCATTACAAAAATCTTCTTACGCATGGTCGCTCATCCGGTATCCGACCCCGCGCAGGGTCTCGATCATGGCGCCGTCGTCGCCCAGCTTCTGCCGCAGATGGCGGATATGCACGTCCACCGTGCGGGTCTCCCCCGCATAATCATAGCCCCAGACCTTTTCCAAAATCGCTTCCCGCGTCACGACGCGGCCGCAGTTTTCCGCCAGCATCCGCAAAAGCTCGAATTCCTTGAGCGTGAGATTGAGCTTCTGCTCCCCGCACCAGGCCGTGTAGCTGCCGCTGTCAATGGTAAGCGGGCCGACGCGCAGAAGATCCT
>JAEYFO010000239.1 GCA_023402915.1 Bacillota bacterium
TTGCGGCGTCGATCTGGTGCGCAGCGGCGAGCTGGACATCATGAACCCCGAGGGCGGCATCGACGTGAGCCACCATAACCTCAAGGCGCTGCAATTCGGCATCGCGAGCCTGCACCGCCCGGCCATCGAGGACGGCGGCGTGGAGCGCAACACCGCGGCCTATCTGGCTGTTTTGAAGGACCCGGTCATCGATATTCTCGGCCATCCCGACCGCCCGGCCTACCCCTGCGACGCGCGCACGGTGGTCAAGGCGGCGCGGGATGCGGGCAAGCTCATCGAGATCAACAACCATTCCATCGAGCATTACCGCGACCACACCGACACGCTCGAGCTGATCCGCCTGTGTAAGGAGTACGGCGAGCGGGTCTGCGTGTCGAGCGACGCGCATTTTTGCGGACAGGTGGGCGCGGTCTCTCTGGCAATGGCCATGCTTGAGGAGCTGGACTTCCCCAGGGAGCTGATCGTCAATTTGCGGGCGGCGGATTTTGAGGCGTATCTGGCCGAGCGGACGGCGCGCATCGAGGCGGCTCTGGCCGCAGGCGTGGACGTGTACCGCAAGGATTTTGACATCGAGCCGATCTACCGCTATCCCCGTCCCTGACAGCACACATGATTTTTTCCGGCGCTGCACAAACTGAACTGTGCGGCGCTTTTTTTGTGCGCGAAAGGCGCGGGGAGCGTCTGGACAATTGACGCACAGAGCCGTTTTCGGGGGATTTTTCAGAGAAGGCTTTTAGAGAAGAAAAAGAACAGACAAGACAGACCTGTGTTGTTTTGAAAATTCTTGAAAATTTTAGAAAATGCTTTTGAAAAGCGCTGCTTCAAAAAGGACGCTGGTGAAAAAGCGATCCGGTTTTGTTTTGCCGGAGAGAAGGAAAGGAAAAACAGACTGAAATACTCGATTTTGAACGGAAAAACACGGCAAAACGGACGCTTGCGTCTGTACGGGTGGTTTCGTTTTTTTGAAAAAGCCGAAATAAAGCAGAAAAAGGAGCGAACGCCTTGCGGGTTCTTCACATTGCAAACACGTGGTTTTTCGTGGAGCGGCTGCTTTCGGGCAAGCTGGAAGGGCTGCGGGACGCGGGCTGGGACGTTCATGCCGCCGCGCCGGTCCCGGAGGAAAAGCGCGGCGCCCTTCTGCCCTGCTGGTTCCATCCGCTGCCCATGGCGCGGGACATTGCGCCCTTTTCCGACGGGCGGACGCTGCTTTGCTGCATGAAGCTCCTTTCGGAGGGAAACTACGACCTCGTTCACACCCACAGCGCCAAGGCGGGATTTCTCGGGCGGCTGGCGGCGTGGCTTTGCGGCGTGCCCTGCGTGCATACGGTGCACGGCCTGCCGTTTTACGAGGGGCAGCCGGCGCTCTCCCGCACCCTTTGCCGGGCGCTCGAGTGGCTGGCCGCCCACTGGTGCGAGGGGATCTTGTCGCAAAATAGCGCGGATCTTTCCGCCCTGCGGGCGCTGAACGTCCTGCCGCCGCAGCGGATTTTTTACGAAGGAAACGGATTGAATCTGCCCCAAACGGCGCGGGTTGCCGCCTGCCGAAGCGACATGCGGGCGGAGCTGGGCCTTTCGGAAACGGACGTAGCCATCGGGCTGCTGGCGCGGCTGGAACCGGTCAAGGATCACCGGACGTTTCTTCGCGGGTTTGAAGAGCTTTGCCGCAGGGACAAGCGCGCCGTGGCCGTGGTGGCAGGCGGAAATTTTGGCCGCAGCAGCGAATACGCCCGGGAGACGCTCCGGCAATATGAATCGAGTCCTTTCAAGGGGCGCATCCGTCTGCTGGGCTATCGGAAAGACCCCTGCCGGGTGCTTTCGGCCTGCGACATTCTGGCGCTGACGTCGGAAAAAGAAGGACTGCCGCGGGTCGTGATGGAGGCGATGACGCTGGGGCTGCCCGTGGCGGCGACGGACGCGCCCGGCACGCGGGAGCTGGTGCGAAACGGCGTCAACGGGCTGCTGGTTCCGGTGGGGAATCCTCACGCGCTTTGCGAGGCGCTTGAGCGGCTTTCAGCCTCCCCTGCCCTTCGTGCCCGGCTGGGAGCGGCGGGCGAACGGTTTGCCTGGCGGGAACTGAGCGAAAAGCGGGTTCTTTCCCGGATACTTTCGGCATATGAATCCATCGTACCCTCCAGTTGACAAAGACACATAGCCCTTTGCCGTTCCGGGGCATACGGCGGGACGCACAGCACTCCTTTTGGAAGAGCGGCACGCCTCCGGCCGCCGGATTTTTTGAATTTCTGTGTCCGTTTCCCCGACTTTTTCCGCTGAAAAATTTGGGGGTTCAACGAGGACGCATGTCGCCTGTTCAAGGCGACGACCTTGCTCAAAATAGGGGTCGCCTCTTTCGGTCAAACGCCGCAAGCGCTTGGCCGGTTTGGAAAGGAGAATGCGCCGTGAAGGGAATTTTGCTTGCGGGAGGCCGCGGGACGCGGCTGTATCCGTTGACGCGCGCCGTGTCCAAACAGCTGCTGCCCATCTACGATAAGCCCATGGTTTACTATCCGCTGTCCGTTTTGATGACGGCGGGTGCAAGGGACATTCTGCTCGTGACCAACCCGGGCGACGCGGGGCAGTTTCGGGCGCTGCTGGGCGGCGGTGAACGGCTGGGGGTGAAAATCCGCTACGCCGTGCAGCCCTTCCCGCTGGGCATTGCGGACGCGCTGCGCATCGGAGAAGAATTTCTGGAAGGTCAGCGCTGCATTTTGGCGCTGGGAGACAATCTTTTCGTGGGCGGCGGGCTGGAAACGGCGCTGCAAAAAGCGGCGGCAGAGCCGGACGCGGCGATTTTCACCGTGCCTGTCAAGCGGCCGGAGCAGTTCGGCGTGGCGGAAGTTTTGCCGGATGGAACGGTGTGTTCACTCGAGGAGAAGCCGCGCTGTCCCCGCAGCAATCTGGCCGTGCCGGGGCTGTATTTTTATCCGCCGGACTGTGCGGCGCGGGCAAAGACCCTCCGCCCTTCCGCCCGGGGCGAGCTGGAGATCACCGATTTGAACCGGCAATATCTTCAGGAGGGAAGGCTCAAAGCGATTCCGCTTGCCGGCGTGCGCTGGCTGGATACCGGAACGTGCGAGGGGCTGCTCGCGGCGGTCAATCTGGTGGCGCAGGAGCAAAAGGCCGGGCGGCTGGTGGGCTGCGTGGAGGAGATCGCCCTGCAAAAGGGCTATATCAGCCGGGAGGACGTCGCGCGCCTGTCGGAGGAGTTGAGCGGGTGCGAATACGGCCAATGTCTTCGCCGCTGTTTGTAGGAGGGACGCGATGTTTCGATTCGAACCGATGGAGATCGAAGGGGTCTGGAGCATTTGTCCGGAGCGGTTTGACGACGCGAGGGGTTGCTTTTTTGAAGTGTTCGTTCCGGATGAACTGGAAAAAATCGGGATACGCTTCCCGTTTTTTCAGATCAATCGTTCCGTTTCGCGCCGAGGCGTGCTGCGAGGGCTGCACGAACAGTTTCCCCCGCAGGCCAAGCTGGTTTCCGTGGCGAAAGGCAGGATTTTTGACGTGGCGGCAGATGTTCGCCCCGGTTCCTCGACCTATGGGCGGCACGTCCACGCGGTGCTGGACGGCGAAAGCGGCCGGATGCTCTACATTCCCGAAGGGTTCGTCCACGGGTTTCTGGTGCTGAGCGAGGAAGCGGTCGTGACGTATGTTTGCAGCGCGCCCTATGCCCCCGGCGGAAGCGGCGGCGTGCGCTGGGACGATCCTACGCTGAACATTTCCTGGCCGGAGCAGCCGGCGGTGCTTTCGGAAAAAGACCGCGCCCTCCCCTTTCTGGAGCAGCGGCGAAGGGCGTTTTGAGCGATTGAAATTTTCAAAAAAATACGGCCGTGCGGAAAGGCAAAGCCGGTTCAGAACAAGGGGCGCGGGAAAAGGCTGTGGTCGCTCCTTGCGCTTCTTTCGAAAAAAACACGCAACTTTTTGCGCTCTTTTCAGAAAAAAGACCGCGCTCTTCTCTTCGGATGGCAAAAAGAGCAGGAGGCAAATGAAACATGCTTCCTGCTCTTTTGCTGTGAGTTTGTGTTTCGGCGGTCAGTTTCCGCTGGAGCCCTGGGAGATGATGGCTTTTTCCGTCGCTTCGATCTGGTTCATGTCGCCAATGGTGAGCGTGATATCCAGCTCTTCGCCGTCGCGCCAGACGCGAAGCAGAATGTCGTCGCCAACGTTTTTCGCCTTGACAAGGCCGGTCATCTGGCTGAAGGACTCCACTTCCATGCCGTCCACGCCGATAATGATGTCGTCGACCATCAGTCCGGCCGCCTCCGCCGGGCCGCCCACCTTGATCGTCGTGACGAGCACGCCCCTGGGCGCTTTCCACTCTTCCGCGTCGATCTGCGTCATTTCGTAGGCCATGATGCCCAGCGCGGGACGGGGCACGTAGCCGTATTGAATGAGCTGCTCCACCACGGGCAGCGCGTCGCTGATGGGGATGGCGTAGCCCAGGCCCTCCGCCGTGATGGCGTTGCCGTAATCGTCGTACCCTGCCACGACGGTTTTGAGGCTGCAAATGCCGATGACATAGCCCTGCGCATTGATGAGCGCGCCGCCGCTGTTGCCGGGATTGATGGCGGCGTCCGTTTGGATGTAGATCTGATTTTTGCCGTCAGTGTTCACCTCGCGGTTGACGGCGCTGACGATGCCCTGCGTCACCGTGCCGGACAGCGTGCCCAGCGGGTTGCCGATGGCGACGGCCAATTCGCCTGCGCGCACAGTGGCGGAATCCCCCAGCGCCGCAGGGGCCAGTCCGGTCACGTCCGCCTTGAGCACAGCCAGATCGACCGAAGGATCCGTGCCGATGACTTCGGCGGGATAGTCTTTCCCGTTGGCGGTAATATAAACCACGTCGCAGTCTGCGATGAGGTGGTTATTCGTGACGATATAGCCGTCGGACGTCAGGACGATGCCCGAACCGGCGGAGAGATCTTCCTCAAGGTCACGGTTGGTGGCGGAGCTGTAGACATAGACCTTTGCCGTGACGCTCACGATGGACGGGCCGACCTTTTCCGTGATGTCCACAACGGGATTGGCCGGATCGATCTCCGGCGCAGAGGCGCTGCCCAGCGTGGGAAGCGGAAGTTCGGCGCGGTACGGCGTGGGTGTGGGAAGCGCCGCTTCCGGCGTGGGCGATTCGTCCGGAGAGACGCTCTGCGTGGGCGCGGGCGTGGCCTGTGGATGGGCCGTAGGCTGCGCGGGAGAAAGGCCGGGCAGCGCAAGAGCGCCGGAGGAAACGAGCGAAAACACCAGCGCGGCGGTCAGCGCGCCGAGCACGAAGCAGAAAAGCGCCGTGCAAAGCAGGCTGCCCCAGCCGAAGCGCTTTTGCTTTTTCGGGGGCTGCGGCAGCTGCTGGTCGAAGGAATAGGGACCGAAAAAGTCCATTTGATTGTTGTCCTGCACGAAAAGACCTCCTATTGGTGGGTTGCTGGTTCTTCGGAAACGGCGGAAGGCTGATGGCCGGGCTGATCCGCGGGTTCTTTAGAGCCGCCGGAATGGCGGCGTTTGTGCCTGCCTGCGGGTTCTTCGGAAACGGCGGAAGGCTGATGGCCGGGCTGGCCGTTTGGTTTTTCAGGCTCGGCGGAACGACGGCGTTTGTGCTTGACTGCGGGTTTTTCAAGCTCGGCGGGAAGTTGGCGCACAGATCGAACGCCGGGTTCTTCAGAGCCGTCAGGATGGCGGCGGCCGGACAAATGCCCGTTTTCCCGCAGCGGTTTTTTGGCCGGGAGAGGCAGCGTGAGCGAAAACTCCGTTCCCTCGCCAAAGACGCTGGAAACGGTGATCTCTCCGCCGTGCTGTTCGACGATTTTTTTGACGATGGAAAGGCCAAGACCCGTTCCGCCGTCGTTTCGGGGCGTGTGCGCTTTTTCGACCTTATAGAACCGCGTCCAGATCTGGTCGAGATCCTCCGCCGGGATGCCG
>JAEYFO010000258.1 GCA_023402915.1 Bacillota bacterium
AAAACTAAAAAACAAAAAAATAGACACCGGGGGCGTTTCCGGCTGCCCACTGTTGCGGGGGAGAGGGAACGCCAGGGGCGCGTCCACACTTCGTAATAGTCGCCCCGGTTCGCTGCCGCTGCCGGCGCTCCTTTACTCAGTGGGCTTCCCCCTTCCTTTTTCGCTCACTGGGCGCGGTCGGGGTCAGCCCCCCGGACCCCGGTCAGGGGATTTTACCAAATTTTCCTGCTGTGTGCCCTGCGGGTGCGGAACATTTGGCATTTCAACAAGGCAGCATGTCACCCTACGGGTGACGACCTTTGTAAAAATCCCCCGACACCCCAAAAACTTTCAAAGAAAAGATATAGAATCCGGGGGAGTTTCCGACTGCCCTCTTTAGAAAGGGAGAGCAGGAATTCCGAAAGAGTTACCGGCTGCCTTTCTTCGAAAGGGTTCCGTCGCCTTCTTTTTGAAGGAAATAGGCGCGTTCCGGAAAGAAGCTTCGAAGAGCGGGGCAAAGCGCTTTTTTCAAAAGACGAATACCGCCGCGCGCGTATGCCTCTGTTCTGCGCTTTCGCCCGCTTCAAAAAGGCGGGAAACGGGAACACCGAAAGAGTTACCGGCTGTCCGCTTCAAGGGGGAAGGCGGCTTTTGGAAGCCTTCCAAGGGCGGGGATGGCCGGTTCCCTCTCCGGGGGTGTTGAGGGGCCGCAGCCCCTTGCGTCTGCTCCGGCTCTGACGGCCTGCGCGTCGGGACGGAGGAAGCCCTGCGGGTTTCGTCTCTTGCGGGTTTTGCCGCCCGGGAGCGGACGCGGGAGGCAACAGCCGGAAAACTCGAAAAAGCGGCAGTCAGCCCCTCTTTTGACACACCGAACTCCCCCTTTGAAAAAGAGGGAGTTTCTGGCGCTTTTTCAGAAAAAAACAGTCTGTTCTGCCGGATTCCGCCGGAATCTCAAAAGGAACGTCAGCCCTTATAGCTGTCCTTCAAGCCGACGATGCGGTTGAACACGGGGCGTTCGGCCGTGGAATCCCTGTCCTTGCAGAAATAGCCGATGCGCATGAACTGGAACTTGTCGCCGGTCTCGCTCTTGGCAAGGGCGGGCTCGACGAAGCCTTCGCATTCCTCCAGGGAATTGGGGTTCATCCGCTCGGAGAAGTCCTTTCCGGCCGTCTCGGGATCGTCCTCGGGCAGGAGCAGGTAGTCGTACAGGCGCATGGCCGCGGGCACGGCGTCGGCCTTGGACACCCAGTGGAGCGTGCCCTTGACCTTGCGCTGCTCCGCGCCGCTGTGGCTGTCGGGATCGTAGGTGCAGAGCACTTCGACCACCTTGCCGCTTTCGTCCTTGACGACGGATTCGCACTTGATGATATAGGCGTTTTTCAGGCGCACTTCGCCGTCGGGCTTGAGACGGAAGAACTTCTTGGGCGGTTCTTCCATGAAGTCCTCCTGCTCGATATACAGCTCGCGGCCAAAGCGCATGGTGCGGGTGCCTTCGTCCGCGCCGGGCATGTTTTCGAGCGTGATGTCCTCGAACTTATCCTCCGGCCAGTTGGTGATGGTCACCTTGAGCGGATGGACGACGGCCATCATGCGGTGCGCCTTCTGGTTGAGGTCGTCGCGGACGCAGTGTTCGAGCATGGCGGCGTCCACCATGGAATTGCTCTTGGCCACGCCCACCATCTGGCAGAAATTGCGGATGGATTCGGGGGTATAGCCGCGGCGGCGCATCCCGGAGAGCGTGGGCATCCGGGGATCGTCCCAGCCGGTGACCGCGCCGGTGTCCACCAGGCGCTTGAGATAGCGCTTGGACATGATGGTGCGGGTGATGCCCAGGCGGGCGAATTCGATCTGGCGGGGCGGCAGGGGCCAGAGGCCCACCTCGCGGATGAACCAGTCGTACAGCGGCCGGTGGTCCTCAAATTCCAGCGTGCAGATGGAATGGGTGATGCCCTCGAGCGCGTCGGAAAGGGGATGGGCAAAGTCGTACATGGGATAGATGCACCACTCGTTGCCCGTGCGGTAGTGGGTGGCGCGGGCCACGCGGTACATGACCGGGTCGCGCATGTTCATGTTGGGGGAAGCCATGTCGATCTTGGCGCGCAGGGTCTTTGCGCCGTCGGGGAACTCGCCGGCCCGCATCCGGGCGAACAGGTCGAGGTTGTCCTCGACGGAACGGTCGCGGTAGGGGGAGGGCTTTCCGGGCTCGGTCAGCGTGCCGCGCAGGGCGCTGGTCTCTTCGGCGGAAAGGTCGCACACGTAGGCCTTGCCCTTTTTGATGAGCATGACCGCGAACTCGTAGAGCTTTTCATAATAATCGGAAGCGAAATACAGCGCGTCCCACTGGTACCCCAGCCACTGGACGTCGGTCTTGATCGCTTCGACGTATTCCATGGTCTCCTTGGCGGGGTTCGTGTCGTCCATCCGCAGATGGACCCGCCCGCCGTATTGCCGGGCGATGCCGAAGTCGATGGCGATGGCCTTGGCGTGGCCGATGTGCAGGTAGCCGTTGGGCTCCGGCGGGAAACGGGTGCAGACGCGGTTCTGCTTTGTGGCCAGTTCTTCTTCGACGATCTCTTCGATGAAGTTGCGCCGCACCGGTTCGGCGGGGGCAGTGGTGTTGATCTCGCTCATAATGACACCTCGATGTTGAAAAAATTAGAAGATCGAAGGACGAAACGCCCTTCCATTTTGGCAAAAGTCAAAAGGAAACGGAGCGGCTTTTTCGTTTTGAAACAAAGAGAAAAGCCCCGCGCCCCAAAGCGCGCCGCAGCCGGAAGCGGCGAAAAAATTCCCTTTTAATATGGTACTTATTTTGCACTGTTTGCCGCCGTCTGTCAACGGAAATTCCCCGCAAAAAGGGCGGCGCGGCGGAGTTTCCCAAAATTTTCGGGCCGGGCAGGTGGGCGCGCCGGATTTTGCCGCCGGGGCGGACGAAAGGCGAAGGTCTTTGCCCTTCAGGCGCAGCGTGCGCGTGGCGGACGGGTCGAGCAGGCGGGACGCGGTGCGCTCGCCGTAGCGCTCGGCCAGGGCGGCGCTTGAAAGGTTCGACGCAAAGAGCGTGTGCTTCCCGGCCATGGTGCGCTCATCCAAAAGAGTGTACAGGCTGGTTTCGGAAATATCGCTCACCCGCGGCTCGGAGCCCAGGTCGTCCAAAATGAGCAGATCGACCCGCTCCAGCTGGCGCAGGGCGGTATAGTCCCGGTTTCGGATGACCTCTTCGAGCATCATCTGGAAAAACTGGTGGGCCGTCAGCTTGCGGACGGAAAACCCGCGCTCCAGGATCCGGCCGCCGATGCAGTGGAGCGCAAAGCTCTTGCCAAGGCCGGTGCCGCCCAGCAGCAGCAGGTTCAGCCGGTCGTTTTGCGGGAAGCTTTCGGCGTATTCTTCGCAGATGGCCCTGAGCTTTTCCGACGCGGCGCGCTGGCCGTTTTCCTCCGGGATGCGGGAAAGCTCCCACCTGTCAAAGCGCTCCTCCCGCAGCCGGGCGAGGCTCGATTCCTTTGCGGACAGCTCCAAAACCGCCTTTTCAAGGCACGCGCAGGGCTTGCCGTTCTCGAGATAGCCGCTGTCTTTGCACAGGGGACAGTCGTATTGAAGGTCGAGAAAGTCCGGCGGAAAGCCTGCGGAAACGAGCAGGGCGGCGCGCTCGTTCAAAAGCGCTTCGGCTTCCCGCTGCGCCCCTTCGGCCGCGGCGCTGTTTCCGTCGCGCAGCGCAAGACCCCGGCGCACCTGCGCGGCGCGGTACTGCTTTTCGAGCGGCGCGAGGCCGGGGAGGGTTTGCGCCGCTTCCCGCCGCCGGGCAAAGAGCGCCGCCAGCTGCCGCTCCCGGCGGGCGGAGTAAAGGCTGTTGAGTTCGTGGTTCATAAAGACTCCTTGTCGAGAGTTTCGCGAAAATCCTTGCCGGATTTCCGCGAGTACACCGGTTTTCTCTTGTCCTCAAAGAGGACGGCCAGAGAAAGCCGAAGGGAACGCTTTCTTGCAGAAAGCATCCGTTTCACCCTTGCGGGCACAGGCCGGGCGAAGCCCGGAAGCCGGAGTATGCAAGGGGCTGCGTCTCACTTCGCAACGTTATCGCCCGCAGGGCGATATACCTCCTTGATAAAATCCGCAAAGCGCTGTGGGCGGTTTGGGGAA
>JAEYFO010000271.1 GCA_023402915.1 Bacillota bacterium
GGCCCAGTACGATTACGAGGGCAGCCGCTGGGAAAACGACCTGATCGATCTGATCGAAGTGGGAAAAAAGCTGGAGATCAAGGCCGGATACATCAAAAAAGAACCGGTGTTTTTCGGCTTTGTGGACGATTACACCATCGAATACACCTCGTCCGGCGCGCCGGGCATCACGGTCAACGGCATTGACGCCAAGGGCTTTTTGATGAACGCCCGCGACCGGAAATACATGAACGAAAAATCCACAGCCGCCGTCGTCAAGGAGATTCTCAACGAATGCGTCTCCAAGGGGTACGCAAAAAAAGTGACGGTGGGCGCGATCAAGGATTTTGACGCGGAACTGATCCAGGAAGATATCGACGATTATCACTTTCTCTGCTTTCTCGCTTCCAATTACAACATGACGTTTTTCGTCGTCAACGGCGAGATCGTCTTTGACAGTCTGATGAAGCGCACCAGTCCCATCCTCGAATTGACCATGGGCGTGAGCCTGCTGAGCTTTTCGAAAACCGTGTCCCTTCGCAATCAGGTGGGCAAGGTGGTGGTCTACGGCATCGACCCGAAAACCATGAAGCCCATCATGGGCGAAGCTACGGATACCAGCGCTTCCGGCGCGGGAAAAGAGGCGGGCGATCTGGCGCGGGGCTTCAACGGGATCGTGGAAAAGGAAGTCAACTTTTTCGTCCAGACGCCGGAGGAATGCCGGGAGCTGGCGCAGGCGCGCTTCGACGCAAGGGCCTATTCCCTCGTTTCCGGAAAAGGGCGCTGCGTGGGCATCCCGGAGCTGATCCCCGGCCGGTACATCACGCTCAAGGGCTTTGACAAAACCGTCAGCGACAAGTACTTCATCAGCAAAGTGACCCACGAATACAACGCCGACGGCTATTACACCACATTCGAAGTGAAGGGGGCCAGAACAAAATGAGCAGCCCGGCAGATTATATGCGAAAATCCGGCGTCATTCTGGCCGCCGTGACCAACATCAAGGACCCGGAAAACCTCAACCGCCTCAAGTGCAAGCCCATCACGGCCGACAGGGACGTGGCGGAGACCGACTGGTGCTATTGCATCTCGCCCATGGCGGGCAATCAGTACGGCCAGTTCTTTTTCCCGAAGGTGGGCGATCTGGTGCTGCTGGGCTATCTGGGGGGCGACGTGCATCACCCGATCGTCTTTGGCAGCTATTGGGCCAACGACGTCAAGCCGCCGTACACCATTCAAAACGGAAAAAACGACATCCGCGCCATCCGCACTCCTGCGGGCGTGGAGATTCGCATGGAAGATACCGACAAAAAAGAAACGCTGACGCTGACGACTCCCTCCGGCGCGGTCATCACCGTGGACGACGGCGAAAAGACCATTGCCGTGCGGGACAAGGGCAGCGAGAACCATCTGACCATTTCCTGGGAAAAGGGAGAGATCACCCTTTCCGCCAAGAAGAAATTGACGCTCAGCGCGGGAGACACCAGCCTGGTGCTCGAATCGAGCGGCACGATGAAGGGAAAAGCCGCAAAGGAGATCAGCCTAAGCGCCGCGGACATTGCCGCCAAGGCCAACAATTCCGCCGAGATCTCCGGGGCGACCGTCGATCTCAAGGCCAACGGCATGCTCAGCGCCAAAGCGGCGGGCAACACCGTCATCAAGGGCGCGATGGTTCAGATCAACTGATTCACTGACGCGAAACAAAAGCCAAATGAACCCGGGGCGCACAGCCGCCCGGAAGGAGGAAAGTTCCATGGCAGGCAAGGAGTTTCTCGGCTGCGGGCTGAAATTTCCGCTGCAAATCGATCCGCGGACGGGCAAGATCGCCCTTTCCCGGCAGGAAGAGGACATTGCCGAAGCCATCGGCATCATTCTCCACACCTCCATGGGCGAGCGGGTCATGCATCCGGAATTCGGCACAAACGCGCAGGAATATGCTTTTTCCGCGCTGTCCCATTCGGAAAAGGCCTCCATTGCCTATGAGATCAGCGAGCAGCTGCTCCTGCAGGAGCCGCGCATCGTGGACGTTTCCGCCCAGTGCGGCGAGGCGGACGGCGCAGCCGGAAAGCTGGTCGTGGAGGTCTCCTATACGGTGCGCAGCACCAACAACCGCTACAACAGGGTTTACCCCTTTTACCTGACGGAGGGGGCGGAAGAATGAACAAGCCCATCCTTGACCCGCGCACGAAAGAGGCGCTCATGGAGCAGGTGCGAAGCCGCGCCGCTTCCTTTGCGCCGCAGTGGCGCTATGAGCCGGGCGACCCGAACGATCCAGGCGCCGCCATCGCCGCGCTGTTCGGCGAGCTGTTCAGCCAGACGGTGGATCGGTTCAATCAGCTGCCGGAAAAGTATTATACGGAGTTTTTGAACCTGCTGGGCGCTTCGTCGCCGGGCGTGACGCCTGCATCCGGGCTTGTCCGGTTTGAAGCGGAAGCCGCGTCCGAGCCGGTGGCCGTGCCGGAGGGAACGGAGATCTTTGCGCCGGACGAGCAGGGCGGGGGCAGCGACGTGATCTTCGCCACAAAGCGGCGCATTGAAGTCACTCCTGCGAAGCTTTTGGACGTTTATTACGCCGATCCGGCGGACGATCGCATCGAGCGGCTCGACCTGAGCCGGGAGCAGCCCTTTTTTGCCCCTGCCGGCGGCGAGAATTTGCAGCGCCACCGCTTTGCCCTTTCCAACAACCGGGTTCTGTCCGTGAGCGGTTCCTGCCGCGTGGAGCTGGAGCTGCGGCAAAGCACCCGCTTTCTGGAGACGGGAACAGCCGCCATGCTGGCCGACGAGAGCTTTGCCCGCTGGAGCTATTTTGACGGAAGCAGCGTCCTGCCTTTTGACCGGGTCACGGCGGAAGGGAGCCGGATCGTTCTTTTCAAAGAAGGGAAAGCGGCGCTTTCCCCCGAAGAGGACGGCCTGATCTATATTTACTGCGACGTCGGCCCCGGGGCGCAGGGTTCCGTGGTGCTCAGCGGCGTGCGGATGCGAAGCGCCATGAACCAGAGCGTGCCCGCTGATTCCCTTGCAAACAACGATGTTCCCATTTCCCGGCAGGAGGGCGGCTATTGCTTTGGCCGCCGCCCCATGCCCTACGAGCTGTTCTATCTCCGCTCCGATCTGGTGCTGTGCAAACGGGGCGCGCGGGCGGAAATGGAGCTGGACATCGTGCCGGTCGTCGTCTCTTCCGTGGGCGACGAGCCGCAATACGAGTTCAACCGCCGGATCATCAATAAGAGCGACGCGGTGCGCGTCGTGCCGGACGACGTGTTCGTCGAGCAGGTGGTCTGGGAGTATTATAACGGAACCGGCTGGCGGGAGCTTTCCGTCAGCGGCAATGAAAACCCCTTCTCCTGCAAGCAGACGGGAAGGCTGACCATCGCGTTCGATGTGCCGGAGGATCTTTCGCCCGCGCAGGTCAACGCGCAGGAGGGCTATTATATCCGCGCGCGGGTCGTCAATGTGGAAAATTATCTCAGCGCCGTGCCGCGGTGGATCTTGCCCTTTGTCCGCAGCGTTTCCTGCCGCTATCAGTACCCGCTTCTGCGCCCTGTGCAGGCGGTGCGCGCGGAAAACAACGCAAAAACCGCGGCGATTTTGGAGGCCGGTTCTGTCACAGACTGGAATCTGGCGGTCTATGAGCCCCTGCCGCCCCATCCAAGGGCCATGTATCTGCGCTTTGACCGTTCTCCCCACGCCATGCCCCTTTCACTGCTGTTCGAGGTGGTGGGCGAAACGGTGCTTTCGAGCAAGATCCTCTTCGAGGCGCATCGGCGCGGCGAGTTTGTGCCGGTGCGCGCGGTGGATCAGACGCAGAACCTGCGCTACAGCGCCACGGCGTTCCTCTATTTGAGCGAGCCGCTCGAAGAGACGGAGCTGTTTGGCGAAACGGGCTGCTGGCTTCGCATGAGCCTGAGCTCCTTTGCCGAGGAAGGGCTGCACCCGCCGAAAGTGACGGGCGTGAAGCTCAATATCGTCGAGGCGGAGCAGCGGCAAAAAGGCGCGGCGCAAGTGTTTGACACCGCGGTTTATGAGGCCGGAAAGACGGTCGAGCTGCTGGAAAAGCCCGTGCTTCAGGCAGAAGTCTGGGTGGACGAGGGAGAAGCGCTTTCCACAGCGGAAAAAGCGGCGCTGCAAAAAGAGCATCCGGAGCTTGTCCAAACGCAGAGCGGCGAGGATGAAACAGAGCGGTTCTGGGTGCGTTGGAGCGCGGCGGAAAACCTTTTGCTCTGCGGGCCGCAGGAGCGGGTGTATGCGCTGGACGAATGTGCGGGAACGCTGCATTTTGGCAACGGGATCAACGGCCGCGTGCCGCCGAGGGGCAGCGGGAATATTCGCGTTTCCTATTATTACGGCGGCGGACGGCGGGGCAATCTGCCCGCGGGCCGGGTCAACGCCCTGGTCGGCTCTGTTCCCCGCATCACTGCGGTGAGCAATATCGTCCCCATGAGCGGCGGAACGGACCGGCCGCCGCAGGCAAAAACAGAAGCGCTTGGCAGCACGCGCATCCGGCACAGGGAGCGGGCGCTGGGTACGCTGGATTTTGAGCAGATGACCCTGTCCCATTTTGAAAGAGTGTCTCACGCCAAGTGCTTTGCCAACACGGACGCTTCCGGAAAACCGGCCGGCGGCCATGTCTGTCTGGTGGTGATGGGGCGGGATCTCATGGACGAGCGGATGCGTAGCACGCTTTGCCGGGAAATTTACGCCTATTTGGCACAGCGGTGCGACTGCAACCTGACCGCGGGCGGGCGGCTGCACGTGGTGCCTTCGACGGAGGTCACGGTTTCCGTCCGGGCAGTGGTGCAGCTGCGGGATCTGGATCAGGCGGCGGTGACGCAGCAGGCGCTTTCCGCGCACATTGCCGCGTTGATCGAAAAGACCTGGCGCGCCCGGGAGATCGGCGGCCAGATCGACCTGACGGAGCTTTACCGCACCATCAAGGCCGAGCCTAACGTGCGCTCGGTGGGTCAGGTGCTTTGCGAAGGCAGCTATTATTCCGAAGGACGGCGTTGCCTGTGCGCCCTTGACGGCGATACGGCGCTTCCCTTCGCGACGGTGCGCAGCGGGACGCATGTTATCCGCATCGGATAACGTCTGATAAAAACAAGGAGCGGCGGCGGAGAGAAAGAAGCGCTCTGCCGGCCGAACGGAAGATAACGGGAAAGGAGAAACAGCAGTGCTGCGATCAAGAAATCTGGACGACCAGAATTTTGAGCAGATCATGGAATATGCCCTGGGCCGCCTGCCGTGGCTGTGCCCGCCTTGGACGGATCATAACGCCCATGATCCCGGCGTCACCATTCTTGAGCTGATCGCCTGGTACAAGGAAATGCAGCAGTACCATATGAACGTGGTGACGGACGCGCTGCAAAGAAAGCTCCTCAAACTTCTTGGGGTGCGCCCGGCGCTGCCCGCTGCGGCGCGCTGCCTGCTGCGGCTTGCGGCAGGAGACGGGCAGGATCGGCCCGCGCTTTCCCGGCTGGAAAATCCGCACGGCGTGTGCTTTGAGCTGCTCGAGCCTGCAAAAACCGGCGCGGCGGTGGAAAGCGTTTATC
>JAEYFO010000067.1 GCA_023402915.1 Bacillota bacterium
GCTCAAGGACGGCCGGGCGGACGTGGTGGTGGGCACCCACCGCATTTTGGCCAAGGACGTGCAGTTCCACGATCTGGGGCTGCTCATCATCGACGAGGAGCAGCGCTTTGGCGTGGGTCACAAGGAACAGATCAAAAACATGAAGCGGGACGTGGACGTTTTGACCCTGTCGGCCACGCCCATCCCGCGCACGCTCCACATGTCCATGACGGGCATCCGGGACATGTCCGTCATCGAGACCCCGCCCGAAGAGCGCTTCCCCGTGCAGACCTACGTCATGGAATACACGGACGCATTGGTGCGGGACGCCATCACAAAGGAGATCAACCGCGGCGGACAGGTGTATTTTCTCTATAACCGCGTCGCGTCCATGGAGACGTTTTTCGGGAAGCTTTCGCAGCTGGTGCCCGGCGCGCGCATTGCCATGGCCCACGGCCAGATGCCCGAGGGCAAGCTGGAAAAGACCATGCTGGCCTTTATGGAGGGCGAGTACGACGTGCTTCTTTGCAGCACGATCATCGAATCCGGGCTGGACATCCCAAACGCCAACACCATCCTCATCTACGACGCGGACAAGATGGGGCTTTCCCAGCTCTATCAGCTGCGCGGGCGGGTGGGGCGCTCCAACCGCATCGCCTACGCCTATTTTACGTTCGAACGGGACAAGGTCCTTTCCGAAGTGGCGCAAAAGCGCCTTGCCGCCATTCGGGAGTTCACGCAGTTCGGCTCGGGCTTCAAGATCGCCATGCGCGACCTTGAAATTCGCGGCGCGGGCAATCTGGTCGGCGCGCAGCAGCACGGCCATATGTCCGAGGTGGGCTACGAGATGTATTGCAAGCTGGTGGAAGAGGCCGTCGACGAGGCGCAGGGCAAGCCCCTGCCCGTGAAGGTCGATACCCAGATGGACATTCCCATCGACGGCTTCCTCCCCGCCGGATACATTGCCGATCAGGCGCAGCGGCTGGAGATCTATAAGCGCATCGCGTCCATTGATTCCCGCCCGGCGCTTTACGACGTACAGGAGGAGATCGAGGACCGCTTCGGCGACGTTCCCGCGCCCGTGCAAAATCTGATGGAGATCGCGCTGTTGAAATCCTACGCCTGCCGCGTGGGCATCACGCAGGTGTCCGTCCGTCCGGGCGAAATTCGAATGAAGCTGCACAAGGATCCGCCGCTCGACGGCGCGGAGCTCATTGCCTACCTTGGGGGCTACCGGGGCAAGGCCATGATGACGGCGGGAGACCCCCCCTCCATCCTCCTGCGGCAGGGCGGCCTGGATCTGAAGGGAACGCTGGCGCTTTGCGAGCGGTTTTTGTCCGGATTGTGCGAAAAAGGCGGTCCGGGAACCGGCAAAACGGCGCACAAAGACGGAACTTGTAAATAATTCATTTGCAACACAGCGCATGATTCGGTATAATGTCAAAAGGAACCGGAAAACGGTTCCCTTTCCGCGTCTGCAAAAGATTCAGACTTTTTTCAGGAAAATCGCCTGCGCCCTGTTGCGGTGCAATTCATAGAGAAGTGAAGGGAGCAACCTGCCAATGAAAGCATTCAAAAGAGCGCTGTGCGCTGTGCTCGGCCTGATGACGGCCGCCGGATTGGCCGCCTGCGCCTCCGGCAGCGACGCCGTGGTGGCGACGGTGGACGATGTGAAGATTTACCGCTGGGAAGTGGATCTGCAATACAATCAGAACCTTTCCAAATATATGGCGCTCGATAACATCGACCCGGTCAACAACCCCCAGCACCGGCAGGTCATCCGCGAGAGCATCCTGGAAGAGCTCATCACCGACACCGCCATCAACCTCAAGGCGAAGGAAATGGGCTACGGCCTGACCGACGCGGAAAAGGCCGAGGTGGACAAGGAATATCAGACCATCCGCGAAGAGGCGGTGGCCCGGTACACCGAAGAGGCGGGCGGCGACGCGAAAAAGGGCGAGCAGGCCTATCAGGACTACCTCAAGGAGCAGCACCTTTCCGAAGAGATCGTGCTCAACAACATGTACGACGTGCGGATGCGCGAAAAGCTCAGCGCCGACCTTTACGCCGACGTGGCCAGCAGCAGCACGGAAGTCGAGGAATATTACAACAAAAAAGTCGAGCAGGACAAGGCGACGTACAGCGCGGATCTTTCCGCCTACGAAAAGGACAACGCCTACGACTCCCTTGCGGTGATGTATCACCCGGAGGACTATGTCCGCTTCAAGCAGATCCTCATCGCCATGCCCAAGGAGCAGGCCGACAAGATCGACTCGCTTTCCTCCGATCTCTCCGAGGTCAACACGGAGCTGACCATCATGACCGTGCAGAAAGGGGAAACGGACAGCGGCGTCGTGCGCCTGAAGCAGCGCAAGAGCGATCTGGAAAAAGAACTGGAACAGGTCAGGCAGGAAGGACTTTCAAAGATCAAAGAACGCGCCGACGAAGTGCTCGAAAAGGTCAGGGCCGGCGAGGATTTTGACGCGCTGGTGGAGCAATACGGCGAGGACGAGGGCATGAAGTCCAACCCCTACAAGACCTACGGCTATCTGATCTGCCAAAAGAGCGAGGGCTTTGAACCCGCCATCAAGGCGGCCGTGCTGGAGCTTTCCGGCGTGGGCGCCGTCAGCGAGGAGTTGACCGCAACCGATTACGGCTATCACATCTTCAAGATCGTGGAGGAGATCAAAAAGGGTCCCCGCCCCCTCGAAGAAGTGCGCAGCCTCATCGAGCAGATCGTCAACATGCCG
>JAEYFO010000111.1 GCA_023402915.1 Bacillota bacterium
GTCTACCGTGCTTCCAGCTTTTTCGCTTTTTCAGTCGAAAAAATCAGGAAAGCAAGCGCAGAGTTTCAACCATCTGGCAGCGTAACTTCCCGTTTTGCGTCCCTACCGTTGAGAAGGGCGTATGCCTTTTTTCGAATGCCAATTTCCTCTTTCCCTCAAAAATTGGGAGGGAGAAAGTAGAACTTCACGGCGGCTGGCTTCCCGTTGCGGCTCACGCCGTCGAGAAGGGGATGCAATTCTTTCGCCCCTAAATTTTCCTCAAAAAAGGGCCTGCCCGGCGCTGGAACTGCCCGTTTTGCTGCGGCGCGGCTTCCCGTTGTGCATTCCTGCCGTTGAAAAGGGTGCAAATTTTCGGAATGCCATTTCCCTGTTTTTCCCCCGAAGATTGGGACAAACAGTCGCAGCACTTCACCCATCCAACGGCTGGCCTCTGCCCCCGCATCCCCGCGTTGAGGTTGCGCCCGGCCATCATGCAATCGTTTCAAATTTTATTTTCGAGTTTACTTTTCAAGGAGTTTTTCGTTTGACAGAACAATTTACGCTGTGCGCCCCCGGCTTCGATCTGGAAAAAAGCGTGGAAAGCGGGCAGGCGTTCCGCTGGAAAAAAGAGGGGGACGGCTGGCTCGGCCTGTGCCGGAACGTGCCCGTGCGCATCCGGCAAGAGGGCGAAGTTTTGGCCGTGACGGCGGATCGACCCGAAGCGGCCGCCGCGCCGTTTTGGAGCGCCTATCTGGGGTTGGATTTGAACTACACGCCCATGGAGCGGCTGCTTGCAGACGATCCCCACACCGCGCCCTGCCTGCCCTATAGCCGCGGCATCCGCGTGTTCCGGCAGGATCCGTATGAAACGCTGATCTCCTTTATTCTTTCGGCCAACAACAACGTCCGCCGCATTTCGGGCATCATCGAGCGGCTCTGCGAACGGTTCGGCCAGCCCGTCGCCTTTGACGGGGCGCAGCTTTTCGCCTTCCCGGAAGCGGAGACCCTCGCCGCCTGTTCGCCGGAGGAGATCGCCGCCTGCGGCGCCGGGTACCGCGCGCCCTACGTGGCGGAATCCGCCCGGCGCGTCGCGGAAGGATACGACCTTTCGGCGCTGAAAACCCTTTCGTTTGAAGAAACCCGAGCGGCGCTGATGGCCTTCCCCGGCGTCGGCCCGAAGGTCGCCGAATGCGTGATGCTCTTTTCCCTTGGCTGTGACCGCGCCTTCCCCGTGGACGTTTGGGTCAAGCGCATCGTGGCCTATCTTTATCCCGGCGAAGAGGGGAAACAGGCCGCCCGCGCCGCTGCCGAACGTTTCGGGCCATGGGCGGGCGCAGCGCAGCAGTATCTGTTCCATTACGCCCGCTGCGTCGGCCTTGGAAAGCAGCCGTCCGGAAAAAAGCCACAGCCGGAGCATCCCGGCAGAACGTCCTGCTGAGCGCCCTGTTTTCTGCCGGTTTTTCGCGCAAAAATCACAATGCGCTATTGAATCGTCCTGCGGAACGTTCTATAATGCAAAAAGGCAATCCATGCTCAGAGGAGGAAGTATCATGAAACTTTTGATCCTGGTTCTCAACAAAATCGAATTTCTCGACGATCTTTTGCTGGCGCTGACCGCCGCCCATATCAACGGCGCGACCATCATCAGCAGCACCGGCATGGCGCACGCGCTCTCCGGGCATGAGGAAGTGCCGTTCCTGCTGGGACTGCGGGCGCTGCTCGACCCCGACCGGGAGCAGAACCGCACGATTTTCGCCGTCATTGAGGACAGCATGGTCGAAACGGCCATCGAAACGATCGAAAGCGTTGTGGGCGACCTGTCCCGCCCGGATACGGGCATTGTCTTTACGCTGCCCATCGATCAGGTGCGCGGCATTCATCATTGATCCATTGATCCGCAAAACCGGGCGCTGCCGCGCCTTTTCCCTCAATTGATAAAGGTCTGCCGTGTACTCCGTAGGGTGCCGTGTGCTCCGCTGTGCCCCCGGCGTAATAAAAGGGAAGTACGGCTGCCCGGCGCGGAACTTACAAATTCTTATATGGACTTCCAAATTCTAACAGCAAGAAAAAGGTAACAGGAAAGAGAAGGCGTCACTGCGATGGAGAACAAACTCTTGTTTTATGTTGGCTTCATGCTGGTGTGCGGGCTGCTGTTCGGCCGCCTCGCCAAGTTCTGCAAGCTGCCAAACGTCACAGGTTATCTGGTTGCAGGGCTGGTCATCGGCCCGTATTGTCTCAATATTCTGCCGGCCGATTTCGTTTCGAGCATGAGCGTGCTTTCTGAAATGGCCCTCGGGTTCATCGCCTTTTCCATCGGCGGCGAATTCAAGATCAGCTACTTCAAGCGCGTCGGCATGACGCCCATCGTCATCGCCATCACGGAAGCGTTGGGCGCCGTATTTTTCGTGGTCATCGCACTGATTGTGGCCGGAAACGACCCCGCGTTCTCCATCGTTCTCGGTTCCATTGCAGCCGCCACCGCGCCTGCTGCCACCATCATGGTCGTGCGTCAGTACCGCGCAAAGGGTCCCGTGACAGAAACACTGCTGTCCGTCGTCGCCATCGACGACGCCGTGGCGCTCATCGCCTTCGGTTTTGCTGTCGCCATCGCAAAGACCATGGGCAATTCCGCCGACACGTCGTTTTTCCTCTCGATCCTTCAGCCCTTCAAGGAGATCCTTATGGCTGTAGGCATCGGCTTTGTGATGGGACTGCTGTTCCTCATCCCGCTGCGCTGGTTCAAGAAAGACTCCAACCGGCTGGTCATCTCCGTGGCGTTCGTGTTTCTCGCCAGCGCCATCGCCGATATGCTGGGTGTTTCCTCGCTGATGATGTGCATGTCCATGGGCGCTGCGGTGGCCAACTTCTGCAAGACCGCCGATTCCGTCATGAAGATCACCGACTACGCCACGCCGCCCATCACGATGCTGTTTTTCGTGCTTTCGGGCGCAGGGCTGAACGTGGGCATCATCCCGAGCATCGGCATCGTGGGCGTGATCTACGTCGTGTTCCGCGTCGTCGGCAAGATGCTGGGCAGCTCTTTTGGCGCAGCCATCATGAAAGCGCCGGAAAACGTCAAAAAATATCTCGGCCCCACGCTCATCCCGCAGGCAGGCGTCGCCATCGGCCTGACGCTCGTGGCGCAGACCGTCGTGCCCGAGCACGCCGAAGTGATCCGCGCCGTCGTGCTGTGCGCCACGCTGATTTATGAACTGACCGGCCCGGCCATCACGAAGATCAGCCTGCAAAAAGCCGGCGAGATCGTGCCGGAGGGCAGCGCGCCCGTCAAAGCGACCGGTTCCGCCAAGTAAGAAAAAGGCCGTCTCTTTTCTCAAAAGAAAGGGGACGGTTTTTCCTGTTTTATGAGAAAAATCGCGCGCCGTTCCGCTCTGTTTTTCGTCTGAATTTTCTTTGTGAAAAACCGGGATTTCTTCCGTCGCCGTCGGTTGACTTTCCCCGCCCGGAGTGGTAGACTATCTCTAATTTACAGTTTAAATTTTCATCCAAAGGAGCTTCGAATGGAAAACAAAATCATCAAAGAAGGATTGACTTTTGACGACGTTCTTCTCGTGCCGCAGCGTTCCGCCGTCGTGCCCAAGGATGTCAGCCTTGTGACCCGCCTGACCCAGAAGATCACGCTGAACGTACCGCTTCTGAGCGCCGCAATGGACACTGTGACCGAGGCCCGCCTGGCCATCGCCGTGGCCCGCGCCGGCGGCATCGGCATCATCCACAAGAATATGTCCATCGCCGCCCAGGCCGAAAACGTCGATAAGGTCAAGCGCAGCGAGCACGGCGTTATCGTCGATCCGTTCTTCCTTTCTCCGGAGCACAGGATCTCCGACGCGCTGGCGCTGATGGAACGCTACAAGATCTCCGGCGTGCCCATCACCGTTGACGGCAAGCTCGTCGGCATCCTCACCAACCGTGACCTTCGCTTTGAAACGAACTTCAGCCGCCCCATCAAAGAGGTCATGACCAGCGAAAATCTGGTGACCGCCCCCGTGGGTACCGATCTCAAGATGGCGCAGGAGATCCTCAGCCGCCACAGGATCGAAAAGCTCCCGCTGGTGGACGACAACTATATGCTCAAAGGCCTTATCACCATCAAGGACATCGAAAAGGCCATCCGCTACCCCAACTCCGCCAAGGACGGCAGCGGCCGCCTGCTCGTGGGCGCGGCCGTCGGCACGGCAAAGGATACGTTTGAGCGCATCGACGCGCTGGTGAGCGCCAAGGTGGATCTCATCACCATTGACACCGCCCACGGCCACAGCGAAAACGTGCTGCGCCTGGTGGAAAAGGTGCGCGCCGTCTATCCCGATCTTCAGATCATGGCGGGCAACGTCGCCACCGCCGCCGCCACGGAGGATCTCATCAAGGCGGGCGTCAACGCCGTCAAGGTGGGCATCGGCCCCGGCTCCATCTGCACGACCCGCGTCATCGCAGGCATCGGCGTGCCGCAGGTGACCGCCATCATGGACTGCGCGGAAGTGGCCGACAAATATGGTATTCCGATCGTTGCCGACGGCGGCATCAAGTACTCCGGCGACATCACCAAGGCCATCGCCGCGGGCGCAAGCGCCTGCATGATGGGCAGCCTGCTGGCCGGCACGGAGGAAAGCCCGGGGGACACCGAGATCTATCAGGGCCGTCAGTTCAAGGTCTATCGCGGCATGGGCTCCATGGCAGCCATGGCCTGCGGCAGCAAGGACCGCTATTTCCAGGAGGACGCGCAGAAGCTGGTTCCCGAGGGTGTGGAAGGCCGCGTTCCCTTCAAGGGCCCGCTGGCCGATACGCTGTTCCAGCTGTGCGGCGGCCTGCGTTCCGGCATGGGCTATTGCGGAACCCCCACCATTGAGGATTTGCGCCGCAACGGCCGCTTCATCCGCATCACCAGCGCCGCACTGGCCGAGAGCCATCCGCACGACATCAACATCACGAAGGAAGCTCCCAACTACTCCATTCGTTAACCCTTTTGTTTCATCTCTGTTTTTTCAAGGGCTGTGCCGCTTTTCCGGCGCAGCCTTTTTTTGCGCCCGGCAGGCAGGGGAGAGCGCGGAAACTTTTTCAAAACAAACATTGTACCTTTATAAAAGATTTTCTCCTCATTTTTACTATCGTTCGGAATATTTCGAATGTTATTCAATATTTCTATTGACTTTTTCGATGTTTATCTGCTATTCTTGTCAACGGTGTTATTCCCGTTTCCATTTCTCATTCCATTCATTTCATTTTTCAGGAGGAGTTTTTCTATGTTTGAAAAGTTTTTCAAACTCAAAGAGCGCAGCACGACCGTGCGCACCGAAGTGGTGGCCGGTCTGACGACGTTCTTTGCCATGGCCTACATCATCTTCGTCAACCCCAACATGCTGCAGGCGACCGGCATGGAATTCAAGGCCGTCATGATGGCGACCTGCATTTCCGCCGCGATCGGCACGCTACTGACCGCTCTCATTGCGAACGTTCCCTTTGCGCAGGCGCCCGGCATGGGTCTGAACGCCTTTTTCACCTATACCGTCTGCCTGAACTACGGTTACACCTGGCAGCAGGGCCTGACCATCGTTCTCATTTCCGGCCTGATCTTCCTGCTCATCACCGTCACGCCTCTGCGCTCCAAGGTCATCGCGTCCATCCCGATGTGCCTCAAGAACGCCATCAGCGTCGGTATTGGCCTGTTCATCACGTTCGTCGGCCTGCTCAACTCCGGCGACGGCATCGTGGGCACCACGGCTGCCGGTATCCTCGAGCTTCGTCCCATCACCTCCGGCGCGCCGCTGCTGATGGTGATCGGTCTGATCATCACCGGCGCGCTGATGGTCTTTAAGGTCAAGGGCGCGATCTTCATCGGCATCATCGCCACGACGCTCATCGGCATCCCCATGGGCGTGACCGCCATCCCCGAAAGCATCACGACCGAGGGCCTGTCCCTTGCGCCCACGTTCCTTCAGTTTGACTTCGGCGGCCTGACCAGCCTGGGCGTGCTGCCCCTCATCACCGCCATCCTTTCCTTCACGCTCGTCGATATGTTTGACACCGTCGGCACGCTCATCGGCACTGCTGCCCGAAACGACATGCTCGACAAGGACGGCAACCTGCCCGGCGGCGACCGCGCCCTGATCGCCGACGCCATCGCCACCTGCGTGGGCGCCTGCATGGGTACTTCCACCGTCACCACGTTCGTCGAATCCTCCACCGGCATCAGCGAAGGCGGCCGCAC
>JAEYFO010000152.1 GCA_023402915.1 Bacillota bacterium
GACCGGCAGCTGGGACAACCCCAAACGCTCCACCCGTTCGTTCCTGATCTATGACAGCGCCTATGCGCAGAAGCTCGAAAGCAAGATCCCTGAAGCGTTCCAGGGACAGCTGCTTTCCGCCGGTACGATCGAAGAACTGGCCGCTCTTTGCGGCATGGACGCGGAGATCCTTTCCGCCACCTTCGCCAGCTACAACAGCTACGCAAAGTCGGGCGTTGACCTCCAGCTGGGCCGCAGCGCCGAAAGCATGGAGGCCCTCTCCGCTTCCGGCCCGTACTATGCGCTCGAGCTGATCCCCGCCATCCTCAACACCCAGGGCGGCGCGCGCCGCAACGAAAACGCCGAGGTGCTCGACACGAACGGCGACCCCATTCCCCACCTGTATTCCGCGGGCGAATTCGGCGGCATCACCGGCTTCATGTATCAGGGCGGCGGCAACATGGCCGAGTGCATCATCTTCGGCCAGATCGCCGGCAGGAACGCTGCGGCGGAAAAAGAAGCGCTGCCTGAATATACGCCTGTCAGCAAGGTGGTTTCTCCCATGACGTACACCCCCGGCGTGCTGACCGACCTGAGCACGGGCTTTGACGCGAGCGGCTTTGCGGAAAACGAGCTGCTGGGCGTGAGCCACAACGGCATGGGCGGCGACCTGTACGTCAAGGTCACCATGGACGACGACGCCATCGCCAGCATGGAAGTGGTCGAGCAGAAGGAAACCGACGGCATCGGCACGAAGGCCATCGACGCGCTGCCCGGCGCGATCGTCGAGGCGCAGTCCGTGGAGGTGGACAACATTTCCGGCGCGACCATCACCAGCAAAGCCATCAAAGAAGCCGTGCAGGATGCGCTTGCTTCCAAAAACTGACCATGTTTTTCTGAAAACTTCCAAAAAAGGCTTCGGAGCGATCCGGAGCCTTTTTCTCGTTCCGGCAAGACCAGCCCATGCAGCAGACCGCTTTACAGGCCGTTTTCTCAGCAGAATGCCGGTCAACGCTCTGCGCCGCAGGGCTTCGTTTCCAAGCCGTATTTTCCAGAATTGCATTTTCCCAAACCACGTTTTCCAAAAAAGCAGAGCCTCTGACGCTCTTTTTCGTCAAAGGCTCTGTTTCTGCTTTTCAAATGGTCTTTTTCTAAAAACTTCTAAAGCTGCCCTACCCGCGCCCGCTCAGCGCTCGCTGCTCAGCTCCCGCTCCATGGCTTCCCGGCACGCCGCCGCCATGCGCAGCGCGTCCTGCCGGGCAACGGCCCCTTCTTCCGGGAACACCGGCGGCAGCAGGCGGATCGTCAGGCAGGGCTTCTTTTTATACAGGCGGTAAAGCCCCCGCGGCTTTCGCTGCACCACCACGGCGGGCACCACCGGCGCGCCGCAGCTTGCCGCCAGCCGGAACGCCCCGTGCTTGAAGGGATGCAGCGTCTTTTCATAGGGGCGGAGAACGCCTTCGGGGTAGATCTGCACGCACGCCCCCGCGTCGATGGCCTGGCCCATGGCGTCGAACAGCTCCTTCATGCAGCGGCGGTCGGGCGAAAGGGGAACGCCGCCCAGCCAGCGCACCAGATGGCGCACCAGCGGGATGCGAAAATTGCACTCAAGGGTCATGTAATATATCCGCCGGTCAAACAGCGCCAGATCGACCATCGTGCAGTCCATGGGGTGGACGTGGTTGCACACCACCACCGCGCCTCGTTTTCCAAGGGCGGAAAGGTTCTCCCGCCCTTCGATCTTCATGCCGAAGGCCGCCCGGTCAAACAGCGCCAATATCGCGTCCGCCACCGTGCGCAAAAGGCCGCTGCCCAGCCGCTGGAAAAGCCCGTTCCGAAGGTAATCGTAGCCCGGCTTTGTCTGGAATTTCAGCGGCTCCCAAAGGAAAAACACCCGGCCGTTTTCCGCGTCGCGCACGCCCGAAACGCCGCCCTGCGCCGCAGGCTCCTGCGCTCCGGTTTCTTCCTCGCGCTCTACTGTTCCGATGTCCATACCCGTTCCCCTTCTCCCCGCTCCTGCGCCTGTTCTTCCACGGCCTGCAAAAACATCGCTTCGGCCTGCCTGACGCATTCGTCCAGCGCGTAGCGCTTGCCCAGCTCGCCGTAGCGGCGCTCCATCTCGACGCGCTCCTTCGGGTGCTCGATCCAAAAATCGATCTTTTCCGCCAGCGCCTGGGGATTTCCCGCCTCAAAGAGGCTGCGCCCGTCCAGCGCGAACTGGGGCGTGGCGGATTTTCTGCTGTCGGCGATCACGGGCACAAGGCCGCAGGCAAAGGCTTCCATGCAGGACATGGCCTCGATCTCCACATCGGCGGCATGAACGTACAGATCGCTCCGGGCGATGGTGGAAAGCAGCTCGTCCTTCGGGAAAAACGCCATGGTCACCGGCACGTTCAGCTTTTTCGCCAGCTTCTGAAGGGCCTTTTCCCGCGGTCCCCTGCCCGCAAGGATCAGGCGGATGTTTTCCCGGTGACGGGACGCGGCGACGGCGCGCAGCAGCACGTCCTGCCGCTTTTCCACGGAGAACCGCCCCACCATCAGGATCGTGAAGCAGCCCTTTTCCCCGATGGGATCGAGAGAAGTCTTTGGCCGCACCTCGGGGCAAAAATCCGGGTCGATGCCGTTTGAAATGACGTGAAGCTGCGCCTTGTAGCCGTTTTTTTGAAGCTGCCCGGCAATGAAGCGGCTCGGGCAGTGGATATGGCTGCACCAGCGGAAAAAATACACCCGGAACCACCGGTAAATGAGCGTGTTGACCGGCGTGGCCCAGCC
>JAEYFO010000170.1 GCA_023402915.1 Bacillota bacterium
TCCCAGCTCGATCCGGTTATCCTGAAAATGCTCCAGCTCAAATGTCAGATCGGAGAGCTTGTCGAGAATTTTGGCCTCGCGATCCATTTGGTGGCGGATCTCCTCCTGCTTGAGACGCAGCGCATCGATGATCTCGGACTTTTGATCCGTCTGCTGAAGCTCCCGGATCCGTTTCGTGCCAAAGCCCATGCTTTTGAAAAACAGAATGCGCATGGTGACGTTGATGGGGGCAATGGAGTAGCTCCGGTAGCGGTTGGATTCGTTCGTTTCGACGTTGTCGAGCATTCCCAGCTCTTCATACCGCCGGATGCTTTGCTGGGAAACGCCGAGGAGCTTGGAGACGTCGCTGATCTTTAGCATGATTGCACCTGTTTTTCCAGAAAACTCTCCCCCGCCTGGGCGAGGGAGAGCCGTCTGTGTTTGCTTTTTGGGAAATCAGTTGGCCGCAGTCAGAGCAGCTGCGCCCAGACCGGCAATGCGGCCAAACGTCATGGCGTCTGCCACAGCGTTGCCGCCGAGACGGTTGCCGCCGTGCAGCCCGCCCGTGACTTCGCCTGCGGCGTACAGGCCGGAAATGACCTGGCCGTCCGTGCCGAGCACCTGCGCATCGGCGTTGATCTCCACGCCGCCCATGGTGTGGTGGATGACGGGCACCCAGTCGCTGATATAATAGGGAGCGTCGCCCTTGCCCCCGAACACCGTCTTGCCGAATTCGGGATCGACGCCCGCTTCGACGTAGCTGTTGTAATCGTCAATGGTCTTTTGGAGCACTGCGGGATCCATGCCGAAGTGGTCGGCCATTTCCTTGACGGTGTCAAAGACGAAGCTGTCGAAAATGCCCTTTTTGTCGCCGCGGTACTGCTCGTTCATGATGCAGAAGTACTCGCCGCCCTGCGCGATGGCCGCTTTGGTGTAAACGTCGCGCGCCGCATATTCGTTGACGAAGCGCTTCCCCTCTTTGTTGACGAAAATGGCGTTGAGGCCGTTTTCCGCCGCGTGCAGGCCGGTGGTCTTGTAGCCCTTGTTCATCTGAACGACTTCCATGCCGACGAGGTTCGCGCCCACGGCCTGCGCCATGACGATGCCGTCGCCAACGGTGCTGGGAATGGTGGTGAAGCGGATGTTATCGGAGAAGTCGCCCCAATAGTTGTCGTACTCTTCCACCATGGCAATGTTCGAAGCAAAGCCGCCGGTGGCGAGAATGACGGCCTTTGCATGGACTTCCACGCGGGTGCCGTCCGCCGTAAGGCCGGCAGCGCCGGCAATCGCGCCGTTTTCCGTCAGGATCTCCGTGGCGGGAACGTCATAGAGGATCTGGGAACCGTTGGAAGCGATGACATTTTCAAAGTTCGTCACATATGCCGTGACCTGGCTGGTGGGATCCTTGGGATCGGGCGCGGTCGCACGGGTCCACAGCGCGCCGCTCGGCTCGGCCAGATAGTCGATCCAGGGCGCGTCGCCCAGGCTCTGCACCCACTGGCGGGTGGCCAGGCTGTTTTGGCACAGCGTCAGGATCAGATCGAAATTGCCCTCGATGGGAGAACCGTCCAGCAGCTTGCGCTGGCCGCCCATGTAGGTCTGGATGGCGTGGAACTCCGCAGAATCGAACATATAGGTCGTGTCGCCCGCAAGATAGTCTTTGATCTGCTGCTGAACCGTGCGGAAGGTTTCCGCCGCCGCGCCGTAATCGTCGGGGTTATAGGAAAGGTAGCTTTCCAGCGTGGCGAGCTGACCGGCCTTGGTCTCGGTCTTGGCGTCCAGCTCCGGATCGGCCGCGTTCCATGCGCCGCCGCTGGCCACGGTGTTGCCGCCGCCCCACTCGTTCTTTTCAAACACGACGACCTTCGCGCCGCTCTGCACGGCGGAAGCCGCAGCGCTCAGACCGGCGCCGCCCGCGCCCAGCACGACGACGTCCGCATCGTAGACCTGCGTTTCACCGGGAGTCTTTTCGATGGGCTTTTTCAGAAGCTCCACATCGCCGCCCGCCTGCGCGCAGGCGTCCTCTACCGCGGTGAGGATAGCGCGACTGGCAAAGGTTGCGGAAGAAACCACGTCCACCGCAAGGCTCTGCGCGTCAAGAATGCGCTGCGGCACAACGTTGAAGGCTTCGCGGGTCACCTTATAGGTTTCGCTGGAGCTGACGGTTTCGATATTCGTGATGGCGGTGTCGGAGAAGGTGACGCTCATGACCACTTCGCCGAACATGCCGCTGCCCTTGCCTTCGTAAGTTCCGGCCGTGAAGGACAGGCCCTCTTCTGCGGGTTCTTCCGAAGGAGCAGTCTGCTGCGTTTCCGCAGGAGCGGGGGTCTCCTCAGCCGCGGGGGCGGTTGAGGCGGGGGCGCAGGCCCCGAGCAGCAGCGCGGCGGCCGCAGCGAGACACAATGCGCGGATCGAATGTTTCATTTTTCTCTTCCTCCTTTTTGATAAACGACAGAATTCTGTCAAGAAAATTATAAGGTCTACCAGTGTGGAAGAGTCAAATGGTTTTTGGTCAAAAACGTACAAAAATTATTTGGAAACGACAAATAAAACGCTTTTCCGGACGCAAATACCTGAAGTTTTGTAAAAGCGCAAAGAAAAACGGACGGCCTGCCACAGGAGCAAGCCGTTCGCCGAATCCTTAAAGGGTCTTGTGTTCGATCTCGTCTTCGAGACGGGCCATGAAGTCCTCAAGGGTCATCTGGCCGATGTCGCCCTTGTCGCGGGAGCGGACGGAGACCACGCCCTCTTCGGCTTCCTTATCACCGACGACGAGCATGTAGGGCACTTTTTCCATCTGCGCCTGACGGATCTTGTAGCCGATCTTTTCGTTGCGGGTGTCCACTTCCACGCGCACGTCCACGTCGTTCAAAACGCCGGCGATCTGCTTGGCCACGTCGAGGGTGCGGTCGGTGATGGGCAGGATCTTCACCTGCACGGGCGCGAGCCACACGGGGAACTTGCCGGCAAAATGCTCCGTGATGACGCCGATGAAGCGCTCGATGGAGCCGAGCACCACGCGGTGGATCATGACGGGACGGTGCTTGAGGCCGTCCTCGCCGGTGTATTCCAGCTCAAAGCGCTCGGGCATCTGGAAGTCGAGCTGGATGGTGCCGCACTGCCAGGTGCGACCGATGGAGTCGGCCAGATGGAAGTCCAGCTTCGGGCCGTAGAACGCGCCGTCGCCCTCGTTGATAACGTAGGTTTTGCCCATTTCGGAGATGGCGTTTTTCAGGGTCTCGGTGGCGAAATCCCAGTCCTTCTCATCGCCGATGTGGTCTTCCGGCATGGTGGAAACTTCGATCTGATAGCGCAGGCCGAACGTGGAATACACTTCATCGAACAGACGCACTACGTTCTGGATCTCATCCTTCATCTGGACGCGGGTCATGAAGATATGCGCGTCGTCCTGCGTGAAGCAGCGCACGCGGAACAGGCCGTGGAGCGCGCCGGAAAGCTCGTGGCGGTGCACCAGACCCAGCTCGCCCACGCGCATGGGCAGATCGCGGTAGGAATGGGGCTCGTTTTTGTACACCAGCATGCCGCCGGGGCAGTTCATGGGCTTGATGGCATAATCCTCGCCGTCGATGACGGTGGTGTACATATTGTTTTTGTAGTGATCCCAATGGCCGCTGCGATGCCACAGCTCCTGATTGAGGATGATGGGCGTGGAAATTTCCACGTAGCCGTAGCGCTTATGCACCTGCCGCCAGTAGTCGATGAGAGTGTTGCGCAGCACCATGCCCTTGGGCAGGAAGAACGGGAAGCCGGGGCCTTCGTCGGCCAGCATGAACAGGCCCAGCTCCTTGCCGAGCTTGCGGTGGTCGCGTTTTTTGGCTTCTTCGAGCATGGTCAGGTAATCGGCCAGACCTTCCTTCGTGCTGAAGGCGGTGGCGTAGATGCGCTGGAGCATCTTGTTCTTTTCGTTGCCGCGCCAGTAAGCGCCGGCGACGCTCAGCAGCTTGAAGTATTTGACCTTGCCGGTGGAGCCCACGTGCGGGCCGGCGCAAAGGTCGGTGAACTCGCCCTGACGGTAGAAGGAAATCACAGCGTCCTCGGGCAGGTCGTAGATGAGCTCGACTTTATAGGGCTCCTCTTCCTTTTCGGCCCAGAGCAGCGCTTCGGCGCGGGGCAGCTCAAAGCGCTCGACGCGGAAATTCTCCTTGGAGATTTTCGCCATTTCCTTTTCGATGGCGGGGAAATCCTCGGCCGTGAACACGTGCTCGGAATCGACGTCGTAATAGAAGCCGTTGTCGATGGCCGGGCCGATGGCCAGCTTTGTGCCGGGGAACAGGCGCAAAATGGCCTGCGCCATGACGTGGGAAGCGGTGTGACGCAGCGTCCAGCGGCCGCCTTCGTCGTCAAAGGTGAGGATCTTGACTTCGCAGTCTTTCGTGATGGGGGTATAAAGGCCGGTCAGCTCGCCGTCCACTTCGGCGGCCAGCGCCGCTTTATAGAGCGCGGGGTCGTATTCCTTGGCCATATCGACCGGCATGGTGCCTTCGGCGAATTCGAGAACCCGCCCATCGTTCATTTTGATTTTCATTGGTCATGTCCCTCCGATGGATTTTTGGTGTGAAACTGGTGTGAAATTCGTCTCTGACGGAAATAAAAAAACGCCCCTTCGAATTGAAGGGACGGGTCGACTCTCGATCCGCGGTTCCACCCTGCTTGCTTTGCAAACAAAACCACTTTCTGAGCGATAACGCACTCCGGCGTTTTGCAGTCAAGGGGCGGTATTCGCCCGCCGCACCGCCCGAACGCGCTTTCAGCCCACGACGCATTCTCTCTTGGGGCAGCTCTTGCAGCCGGTTACTGAACCCTGTCATCCTGCAAAAGGAATCTGAATTTAACTGAATTATAGGCCGGTTTTGGAAAAATGTCAACAGTGAATCCGTTGCCTTTTGAGACGCCAAACGTTTTTGCGTTGCCGGTGAAAAGAAAAAAGAGCCTCTCTTATAAGGCTCTTTTTTCGAGACGCCGCTGTCAGGCTATTTGGAGAGGTCGGCGGAAATGGTTTTTGCGGCGACAGAAGCGTAAGACAGCGCCGCAGTGAAACCGTCGGAGTACTTGAGCCCCTGCTTGGCTTCGATGGAACCGGCGACATCACCCGCTGCATACAGACCGGGAATCGTCTTTCCATCGGTGCTGATGACGTGCGTATCGTAGTCGATTTTCAAACCGCCCGTGGGCAGGTAGTAGTTGGGATCGACGCGAATCGCCCAGATGCCTTCGGTATCGGCGGCGATGTAAGAAAGATTTGTACGACCCCATTCGTTTGCTTCGCCCTTGAGAGCCAGTTCGTTGTTCTTCTTGATGCTCTTGGCCAAATTCGGAAGGTTCAGCGTTCTGGACGCTTCTTCTACCGTATCAAAATGGACGGCTTCCCCTTTTTCGAAAATACCAGAGTAGGTATCGAACAGATAGGTGCTGAAATTCTTGGTCTGCGCGGCGGCGGCGTTGTCAAAGATGTAGTAGAACGTGTCGCCGTTAGCGGGATTGGCTTTAGCGGCGGCCATGTTGTCATGATTGTTCTTAACGTGATTGACGCACTCGTCGCCGTTGATGTTGACAATCATACCGGGCGTGGAATGGTGCATGAACGCCAATTCAAAATGACTGTCGTAACTGGCGAGGAAACCGGGAACATATCCGCCCATGTTGACGATGTCCGCACCGTACTTAACGCCCAGTTTGAAACCGTCGCCAGTGTTGTTAATCGGGGAGTTGAGTTCAAAACCGGCCATTTGAGGGAAGTATTTGGCAACGAGCTCTTTGTCCTTTGCAAAAGAACCGGAGGCCAGCATGACGGCGTCGGCGTTGACCTTCCAAGTGGTGCCGTCCTTTCCTTCGGCGATCAGACCCGTGATACGCCCGGATTCGTCCTGAATCAGATCGGTGACAGGCGTCGCATAGATAATACGCGCGCCCTGATAGGTAATGCGATCCACCAGGAACTGCATGGCGTAACCCGAACCGCCGCTGTAGCAGCCGGGGGCAAAATAGGCGTGGTTATAAACGGGGGTGGTACCCAACGTCATCATGCCGATACCGATGCTGGTCATCCAGTCCACCATGTCGGCCGCTTCAAGGTACATCTGCTTGACCCAAGTCAGTTCGGGGTCGGCAGCGGCGACATCGGGATAATACTTGGCGTAGTAATCGCGAACAAATTCCCAGTCGCCGTTGATGGTGTTTTTTTCACGACCCATTCCCCAATTCTTGATAAAATCGGAACCCACATGCGCAATACCGCCGTAGGTCAGGGGCATACAGCCACCGGGGATGTCGGACTTTTCAAAAAGGATAATGTCTTTGACGCCCTGTTCGAGCAGGCGGGCGGCAGTGAAAAGGCCGGCAGTTCCGGCTCCCATGATGGCAACTTGAACGTTTTCTTCAACGGTTTTGGGTTCGCCGGGTCTGGTGGTGGCATCTTTGCTGAAATCCTCCACGTTGCCGCCGGCTCGTTCGATGGCTTCGGCAACGCCCTGTTTGATGGCGTTGACAGACACGGTTGCGCCGGTGATGCCATCCACGTTAATGGACTGCGTTGCGACGATCCGTCCGGGGATCCGTTCCACGGCATAGGTGCCTACGCCGACAGTTTCATTATTGGAAGGAACAGTCACGGAGTGAATTTTGCCGTCGATGAACAGCGTCGAAACGGTCACGATACCCTCATGGCCAATTACGTCCACCGTAAAGCGACCGTCGCGGACAACGTGTTTTTCTTCGGTTGCTGCACTGCCCGCCTTGGCCAGAGCGGCTTTCACAGCGCGCTGTACAGCCTTACTCGTCATGGTTGCGCCGGCGACGGTATCGATTTTGGCCCCCTTTTTGAGGACGGCGGACTCCAACGATTTGAGAGCCTTTCCGCCCACATCGGGAGTTTCCTGCGCACCGGAAAGGACAACTTTAGTGATTTTGCTGTTGCTGACAGTGATTTTGGCGGTGACCAGTCCGCCAAACCCCTGAGCCTTTGCGGAGTAAGTGCCGGGGTTGTAGCTGGCGGCAGCGGCAACGGGAACGATCGACAGCAACAAAGCCAGTGTCAACAGCAGGGATACGAGTCTTTTTTTCATAACTTTCTTCCTTTCGTTTCAAACGTCGGATGCGCAGCATCTTCCCCCTCCGAAGAACTGCCTATCTGTTTGTATTCTAACATAAAAACAATGTGTGTCAACAAAAATGCGCATTTTGTAGAAATAAACGCGAAAAAGAATGAAATTGGTTGAATAATGCATGGTGAATTTCAACGAAAATGCGTTATTATAAACAAGGTGAATAAAAGAAATGAAATTTATATGCATAAAAAGAGGAAGAAGGTTTTCTGTCGCAGAGGGAACGTGGAATGCCTCTGCAGCGGAAAGGATGGCGCAAAGAGGCGGTTTGATTGAGAAAAAAGTCGCCGATTTCTGACAGCGTCAGAGCCACACGCTCATGGTGACGTACGTCCGCCCTTTTTTCGATTGACCGCCCACTTCCTCCACTTCCGCCCGGCCGTAGCCGCGAACGGACAGCACGTCGCCGCAGGAAAGCTCCTTTCCCGGCTTGAGGCAGGGCGTCCAGTTGACGCTGACCGCGCCTTTTTCGATGAGGGCGGCCATGGCGGTGCGCTGGATGGAAAAGGCCAGCGCGCCCAGCGCGTCCAGCCGAAGGGAAGCGACCGTGCCGCTCGAGCGTTTTTTGCGGCGCTCCGGCACGTTCAGTTCTTCCAGAGGGATCAGATCGGCGCGCACTTCCTGCCGTCCGGCGCGGAACAGCTCCGAAACCAGCAGCCCTCCGGCGGCGCGGGTCACGATCGCGTCGGCGGACTGTTCCGAGACGAGGATGTCCCCCACGCATTCGCGGCGGATGCCGATGGAGAGCATGGAGCCGAGGTAGTCCCGGTGGGTCAGCCCCTTTCCCCCTTCGATGCGCACGGCGCAAAGGACGGCCTGCTCGTCCGGCGCGGAAAAATCGTCCGGCAGCACGAAAAGACAGCGCCGCTCCGCCTCCGGCCAGCCGCCGGAAAACGTGCAGCGCGCGCCCAAATGATTGCATACGCCCTGCGCAAGCGCCTGCTCCCGCCCGTCGAGAAACATGGTGCTCTGTACGCGGCCCGTGCGCTCCGCCCGGAAGCACAGATCCTCGATCCGGTCTTTGAATTCCATGAAAAAACGCCGCTCCTGTCGCTGTTTGGGGTCAGTATACTACAAAAAGCGGCGTTTGGCAAAGCGGCGCAGCGCGAAAGAGGCCGGACGCTTCGCGCTATTTTTTCGTTTTGGGCTGAAAGAGCACGGCGGCCAGATAGCCGAAAAGGATGGCGGCGGAAACGCCTGCGGCCGTGCCGGTCATACCGCCGGTAAACGCTCCGATGACGCCCCGCTCCGCCGCACCCTTGATCGCGCCGCGGGCCAGCGAGTTTCCAAAGCCCAGCAGCGGCACGGAAGCGCCTGCGCCCGCAAAGTCCACCAGCGGCTGATACAACCCGAGCGCCCCCAGCACCACGCCAATGGACACGTACAAAACGAGGATCTTTCCGGGGGTGATGCGGGTCAGGTCGATGAGCAGCTGCGCGATGACGCACAGCGCGCCGCCGATCAAAAACGCATAGAGGTATTGCATGGCTCAGTTCCCCTTTCCACAATGTTCCAGCACGACGGCATGCGCCACGCCGGGGATGGATTCTCCCTGCTGGGAGCTGTCCGGACTGAGCAGCGCGCCTGTGGCAAGGAACAGCACCCGCCGGAACGTGCCGCGGATCAATTCGCTCAGAAGATAGCTGTTGAGCACCACGGCGCTGCATCCGCAGCCGCTTCCCCCGGCCTTGACGTCCTGTTCGGCGGTAAAGATCCGTTCGCCGCAGTCGAAGTATTTGCTGCCAAGGTCCACGCCCTTGGAAAGGCACAGCTCCCGGGTCAGTTGGCTGCCGAGCGAGCCGAGGTCGCCGGTGACCACCAGGTCGTAGTCGGCCAGGGTGCGTCCGGTGTCCGAAAGGTGCGTGCAGATGGTGTCGGCGGCGGCGGGCGCCATGGCGGCCCCCATGTTGTTTGCGTCCGTCACGCCCAGGTCAACGACCTTCCCGATGGTGCCGTGGGTGAGGACGACGGGCTTTGCGCAGGGCGAGCCTTCCGAAACGAGGATCGTGCAGCCCGCGCCCGTGACGGTGCGCTGCGCCGTGGGCGTTCGCTGCGTGCCCATTTCCAGCGGAAAACGGTATTGCCGCTCTGCCGTGGAAAAATGGCTGCTGACCGCGCAGGCCGCGCAGGACACAAACCCGCCGGAGATCAGCGCAGACGCGGTGAGCAGGGTCTCGGCCATGGTGGAGCAGGCGCCGTACAACCCGAGAAAGGGCATCTGGAGCTGCCGGGCGGCGAAGTTTGCGGAGATGATCTGATTCAGCAGGTCGCCGCCGAGCAGGCATTCGACCCAATCCTCCGGAAGCTGCTCCTTGGAAAGCGCCGTACGCACGGCCTGCTCAAACATCTTCCGTTCCGCCAGCTCCCAGGATTCTTCGCCCCAGAGGTCGTCCTCGAGCACCTGATCGTATTGTTCGCCGAAATTGCCCGCCCCTTCCATGTCGCCCACGATGGCGGCAAAGGAAGCCACGGCGGGCCGGGACGGAAAAACCAGCGTCTGCGCGCCCGCGCGGTTTTTCGCAAGGAGCAACCGGGAGGCTTTGTTTTGCGTCATGAAAAACTTGCCCCCTTTCAGCGCACCGTCAGCCAGATCAGCCCGGCGACGACCGAGCCGCCGATGCCGTAGACCAGCACAGGCCCGGCGATGGTGAACATTTTTGCGCCCGTGCCCATGATGAGCCCTTCTGCTTGTGTCAAGATAGGGACGAGGGAAATTTTTGCCCTATTTTACTGGGTTTTTGGCTCCTCAAATTTCTAAAAAAATCGGCTTTTTTCGCAAAACTGCTGTGATAATAGGGATAATTGCTGTGATAATAGGGATTTGGGCAGAGAACAACGTCCCCGTTCGAGAGCAATTTGGGTACATCTTTGCTAAACAGCATTGTGCTTCATGGGAGGTGAAATGTTCTCTGGCAAAAGGAGCCTTTCAAATGCGTCTACGTTGCGAAACTCAATTTCGACCCTCCCGTTTTCAAAAACACGCACCTGATCTACAAGCCGAGCAATCACTTCCGGACGATATTCTGACAGAGCCAGAATATCCTTTACGCTCTGCGTGGTGTTACAGGCTGCGTCATACCGTTTGTTCCAATCCTCCAGTTCCTTCCTCAGATCCCTGATTTGGATCTGCAATCGTTCACATTCCATCTGATTCGTTTGCTGGATCTCTTTGAACCGGTCTTTGGTGTATTTGCCTGCACGGTACTCCTCATATAGAAATCCCTTTGTGCTGTTGATGTGCCCCAACCTCATATCAGCAATGCGGATCTGGCTCTTTATCTGCTCACGCTTGGAGCTGTCCAGATTTTTGATATAGTCTGATTTTGAAAGCAGCAATTTGGCATGCAGCTTTACCACCTGCAGCGCATTGGCCTGCAATGCGTCAACATTCTCATGCAAGGATTCACATCCGGGGCTATGCTCAAAACGCGCCCGCACACAGAACAGATGAACCTGTTTCCCGTGAGAGCGCTGCAGTTTTCGACCGCAGTACCCACAGACAAACAGATTTTGTGAACGGTTTCCGGCAGTGTTGTTATTTACAGTCCGTATCCGCGATTTCAGCGCACTGATCGCCTGCTGATAGGTTTCAGGCGAAATGATAGCCTCATGCGTTCCCTCAACAACGACCCAATCCTCTCTCGGGAGGCTTCGCATTTTATTCGAGCGGATACCCACAGTTTCTCTGGTTCCGCTTATCATCTTCCCGGTATATCTTTCATCGTTCAGAATCTTTCGAACCGTTCCGCCAAGCCACAGCGGCTCGCTTTCAAGAACCCGCCCATTGTAGCGCTCTCCGTTCTGCCTTTTATGCTCCGCCGGGGATGGTATCTTTCGTGCATTGAGGCGTTTAGCAATTTCCATCGTACTCAAACCTTCAATGCACCATTCAAAGATTCTTTCTATCGTTGTACGGACATCTTCATCCACTAAAAGCTTGTGCTTGTCCGATGGATCCAACCGATAGCCATAGAAAGCTTGACCACCCCAGTACAAGCCTCTACGGTTGCGGGTTTTTACGGCACTTCGGATTTTCAGGGAAAGATCCTTGCTGTACATCCCATTTACAAGGTTTCTCAGTGCAAGTTCCATGCCTCCGGTCGTTCCGATGTAATCATTGCTGTCAAAGGAATCGCCGACCGAAATAAACCTCGTGCCAAAGAGCGGAAGAATCAATTCGAGGTACGCTCCTACCTCCAAATACTCACGGCCGAAGCGGGATAGATCCTTCACAATAATGCAATGGAGATCTCCTCTGCGAACCAGTTCCATCATGCGCTTGAAATTCGGTCGCTCAAAGCTGGTTCCGCTATAACCGTCATCACAGAATTCCGTAATGCGATAAGAGAGCAGATCATGAGTCTGCTCGATATAGCTTTGAAGGATCTTCCGCTGATTGGTAACACTGTTGCTCTCGCTCTTATCCGTTGATGAGCGAAGATCTCCGTCTTCGACAGAAAGGCGAATATACATGGCAAGCGTCTTTTCAGGCATAGCGCTGTGCCTCCTTCTGCCAAAGAGCCGCATTGAGGAGAAGCTCTTCCATTTCGTCCCGATACTTCAGCTTCACTTCATAGTGACCGTCGTTGAACAGTACTACCTCGTCAATTAGGGCGTCCACCATTGCAGCGTCCAGCTCTGTGCGATTGCCATACTCTTTGATGAGCTCCGTCCAGTAGATGCTCCCTTTATACTCGGGAGAATACTTCTGCGCCTCTTTTTCAAGCTCATGGGCAAATATCCTAAGCTCATCCGCCTTGGTTGCGCACGCATTCGCTTCAGCGATATATTCCTGCTCGGAAAGGATGCCTTCTTTGAAGCTCCTGTAGAGTGTGGCTTTCCGCTCACCGTACAGGTCTATCCTTGCCATAACACTTCGAATCTGCTCTTGAAAAATTCTATATCGGCTTTTATTTTTCTCTCGTTGATTTAAGGATGCAACGATTGCCTGTGCATCGGTAAACAGCTGCATTTGAACTTTTATCAAGCGTAGAACGGACGATTCCAGTTCTTCTTTCTTCACCGCCTTTTTGGGGCAGTAGGACGAATTGTAGTTTTCATGCAGAGTACAGTAATACCACCATGTCGTCTTTCCATTGTTCTTCTTGGCACGCAGAAACATTGCCTTCCCGCATTCCCCGCAGCGCAGGTGCCCCTTAAAAATACTCGCCTGCTTGCTTTTACAGTTGTACTTTGTCGCTGCTCCTGCCGTGTGCTTTAGGTCATCGAAATATTTTTGCACGCAATCAAAGAGCCCTTCCGAAACGATTGGCTCGTGAGTGCCCTTTGTAATGATCCAATCTTCTTTGGGGACTGCCTTGCTTTTTTTCTCCCCCGAGCTATAGAAGTCTGAGCGGTATTTCCCGCCGATTGTCCATCCGAGATATGTCCTGTCAATCAGGATTTTTCTCACGGTCTGTTGATACCAGAGAGAATTCTTGAATTTATCACTCTTTACCAGACCGAGGTTGAAATTATGACGACCGGGGGAAGGAATTCCTCTATCATTCATTGTGACAGCTGCATAATGCAGAGTGCAGCCCTCGGCAACCATCTCAAACAGCTCCCTTACGATTGGCGCTGCTTCAGGGTCTATGACAAGATGATGTTTATCCATCGGATCCCTTAAATACCCATACGGCGCCTTGCTGCCCACGTATTTCCCCTGCTTCTGCATGGATTCCATCACGGAGCATATCTTCTTTGACACATCTTTTGCGTAACGTTCATTTAGAAGGTTCTTTATCTGCACAGAAATATCTGCCTGCTTATATAGCGAATCGAATCTATCCGTAATAGAAATGAAGCGCACATTCAGATACGGGAATACCATCTCAATAAACTCGCCGGACTCAAGATGATTTCGGCCAAGGCGCGACAGGTCTTTTACAATGACGCAATTTACTTTCCCGTCCCGGATATCGTTCATCATGCGGGAAAACTCCGGCCGTTGAAAATCCGTCCCGGATACATCGTCATCGCAATACACATCAAATACGCTGATATCCGGATCCTCGCCTGCAAAATCCCGAAGAAGCTGAATTTGGTTGCCAATGGTGTCAGCTTCTCTTTTTCGTTCATCTTCAACCGAGATACGGGCATACAAAGCCGCAGAATATTCCGTCTTTGGTGTAGGGGGTGATTTCACCGGAGCCACTATGTTTTTTCTGCTCGTTCTTGCCATTTCAAACCACCGCCTTATCGCTATCCGCAACATTGCTGTAGCTTTCCTGAACCTGTGCCAACATCTCGGCATAGTCCTGCGCATGCGCAAACTCAATCTCCAAGGTCTTGTCTTCATACACGCGGATCTGTTCCATACATTCAACAGCAACAGCTCTTGTAAGCGATGGAATATTTTGATGGGCAATCAGGTCTTGGACCCATTGGCTCCGTCGGCCCGATTTGTCAAGTTCCAAATTGAGTTCACGCTGAACCTGTTCTTTCGCGATCAGCGCATCCGTGATTTTAGAATCGTACTGTGCCCGTATTTCAAGAAAATCCTCTTTCGGGATAATATCCTCCTTGAAGTCTTCATATAAAGAAGCTTTCAGCTTCCTGTACTTTATTTCTTCCATCTCAGCTTTTTCCATTCGCTCCTGAGCCTTGCGTGCGCGGATATGCTGAAGCGGCGCGTCCTGGATCGCCTTTAAACACTCATCCATCTGAACAACCATGGAGATATGCTTCTGCAGTAACGCAAGCACCGCATCCAGAAGCTGCTGTTCCGGAATCGCATGACTTGTGCAAGCTCCACTGTTTTTATAAGCGCTGCAAGCATAGCATATTTGCTTATTCGCTGCGGAAGCGGTAATCGTCCGGCGAACCATGGGACTTCCGCAATCTGCACAGAAAAGCATCCCTGCAAGGGGAAACACAACATTTTTCCCGGGAGAGACACGCGTATCCATCTTCAGCAAGCGTTGAACAAGGTCAAACGTTTTCTCACTGACAATTGCCTCAAACGCTTGCTCAATCACGACCCATTTCTCCGGCGGGTTTACAACCACTGTTTTGATTTTGTAATTCGGCCTTGTGCGAACGCCCTGTATCATCGTCCCTGTATACACACGGTTTGACAATATACGTCCTACGCCAACAGCGGTCCATTCGACTTTTGCATGCTTCTGAAAGCTGCACTTGAGTCTGCTTCCCATGCTTCTCTTATATTCCAGTGGCGCCAGAACTCTTTGCTCTGTCAGGCGTTTAGCGATTGCCGCTTGGCTCATTCCTTCAATTTTCCAGCGAAAAATATCCTGAATGACACCTGCAGCATAGGGGTCGATCTCCAATTTGGTATGGTCATCTTCGGATTTCATATAACCATAGGGGGCAAAGGCGCCGAGATATTCTCCGTTTTTACGCCGAACCTGAAATTGACTCCGAATTTTCATGGAAATATCGCGGCAATAGTTGTCGTTCATCAGGTTTTTTAGCGTGATGCTGAAATCATCTGCGTAATCGCGCGTCACCGTGTCAATGTTGTCGTTGATCGCTATCAAGCGTACGCCGTAAAAAGGAAAAAGACGGTCGATATACTTTCCGGCATTGATGTACTCTCGGCCGAAGCGGGACAAATCCTTCACAACGACGCAGTTGACCGCCCCAGCCTTGATGTCATTCATCATAAGCTGGAACGCAGGTCGATCATAGTTAGTCCCAGTATATCCATCGTCTATACGAACGGATACAATATTTATTTCGGGTTTATCCTGTAAATAATCGAGAATGAGCTGTTTCTGATTGGTAATGCTGTTGCTTTCGTTTTTTCTTCCGTCAGAAGCATCTTCGTCTTCTTTGGAGAGGCGTACATATATAGCGGCGTTATAGTTCGTAAGCTCTGACATAATCTCACTCCTTTGATATACTTGTCAGGTTCACCGACAATTATCTCCGGATGAGTATCAGACTGAATCCTTGCTTATTTTAACATGTCGCAGCTGATAAGTCTACCGGTTTTGCCGAAAACCATAACTTTCCAGACCTCATACTGTTTGCAGCATATCGATCATATTCTGCTGAAACGATGGTCCGTTTTCCTTGTACACAACCTTTATCGCAACATCCCCTATCCGAAAGCAGTAGGGATTCTGTATTTGGCGCATGAATTCAGCTACTCGCTCCGGAACAGGTTTTGTTTCATCAATCGTAACCTGATTCAGGTCGATCAAGTCGTTTTTATCTATGGAACGGACATCCACGGCTCGAAGCTGTTCCAATCTTTCGTTTATCCTTAAACTATCCACAACAGGAACTCCTTTCCTAAACTCTAACTCCATTTTTGACCAATTGAATAGGTTTTATTCCTTCAAACGATGCAGTCACCCTCCGCCCGTGGCGAACGGGTCCATGGAAGTCTCATCCCCCCGCCTTCATTATGGCCGGGCCGCGAATTACGGAAGTATCATTATTGCCCCTGGCGGATCATCGCGCATACGGTTGCCGTCCGTAT
>JAEYFO010000200.1 GCA_023402915.1 Bacillota bacterium
GCACCGCTGCGGACAGCAGCTGCGACAGGGCGGGCTGCGCTTCCGAAAGCCCCAGCAGCGTCATCCATTGGCGAAGCAGCGGCTCGGGTTTGCTGCGCGCAGGCGCGTGGAGCGTGGACAGCAGCGCGCAAAGCGGCGCGCCCTGTTCCTGCGCAAGGGCGGAAAGAACGTTTTGCAGCGCGGAAAGGCCGGGTTTTTCGGCGCGATAGGAGGAAAGGACTTCCTGTTCCGGAATGTTGCAGCAGCGAAGCACCGTTCGCAGCGAAAGCAGATCGTCCGGGTCGAGCAAAAAGCGCAGAAAGGCCAGCGCACCCCGCACGTCCGGGTCGGAGAGAAATTCGTCCTGCCCGGCGACGACGTAAGGAATGCCGTCTTTTTGGAGACATTCTTCAAAGAGCGCGGCCTGCCGGTGCGTTCGGGTCAAAATGGCGACGTCCGAAAAGCTCCGGGGCACGGCGGCTTCTTCCTGCGGCGCGGCGTGCGCTTCCAGCATCCCCACGCCGCCCACCAGCCGTCCGATCTCCTTGACGGTGAACAGCGCTTCTTCAAAGTCCGAATGGGTCTTGATCTGCCGCACGGGTGCGCCGCTTTCCCGCCGGGCAAAAAGGGTGCGGGGCTGCTCGCCGGGGGCGCGGATCACCGGCAGCGCGCAGCGGAGAATCTCCGGCGTGGAGCGGTAGTTTTCCGTCAGAACGATCCGGCGCGCCGTGGGATTCCATTCAAAAAAGCGGGAAAAACACTGCGCGTCCGAGCCGCGGAACCCGTAGATCGACTGATCCGGATCGCCGATGATGAACAGGCTCTTTGCCTGGCTGCTCCATGCTTCGATCAGATAATATTGAAGTGGGTTGACGTCCTGAAATTCATCCACCAGCAGGTGCGTAAAGGGCGACGCGGCGGAGGGTTCCGCCCTCTGCGCGCGGGCAAGGCCGTCCAGAAGCAGGTCGTCGTAATCGAGCGCGTGAAGGGCGCTGAGCTTTTGATGATAGGCGTTCCAGATGGGGGAAAGCGCCGGATCCTCTTCCGAGGGATTTAACCCCTGATTTTTGCAGCGGGAAATGCGCGAAAGCACTTCTTTGGCAGAAGCGCTGCTTCCCATTTCCGAAAGCACTTCCGACAGGATCGAAAGCGCGTCCTCCTGACAGAGCACGTGGAACCGTTCCTTTTGCCGGGAGAGCTGCTTGAGACAGATGGCGTGGAACGTGCCGATGTTCAGGGCGCGCGCCATGCGCTTGTCGGGCAGGCGCTGCGCGAGCCGCTCGCGCATTTCCCGCGCCGCTTTGTTCGTGAAGGTGACGGCGGTGATCTGCGCCGGGGAAACGCCCCGCTCCTCGATCAGATAGGCGATGCGGGACACCAGGGTTTTCGTTTTTCCCGTGCCCGGCCCGGCGATGACGGCCACGGCCCGTTCGCCTGCCGTGACGGCTTCGAGCTGGCGGGCGTTGAGCTGCTCTGCGGGAGAGGGCTGCGCTTGGGGCGCCGTGTGTGCGGCAGGCGCGGCGGGAGCAGCCGGGGCGCTTTTTTCGGTGGACGCAGCGGCAGGCTTCTTTTCTTTGGGCGTTTTTTCCAAAAGACTCAGCTGCCCGGAAAGCGCGTCGATGTCCTCGCGGGAAAGGATCTGCACCCGGCCATATTCGCCATCATAGCCGGGAAACACCGAAAGCTCCCGATTGCGCAGGCGGCGGACGCCCTCCGCGACGCACGGCCCCGCTTCCCGTTCGATGGCGTCGAGGGGCGCTTGACGCAGAATATAAAATTCGCTGCCCAGCGCGCGCACCAGCTCGTCGCACTGCCGGCGCACCCTGACGCTGCCGGACGACAGCCCACTCGACGCGGCGATCACCTCCGGCAGGGGCACGAGGCTTTCAAACGGGCGGAAAAAAGCCGGGTGTTCCAGGTCGGCGCGGTCGGAAAGCTCCTGCGTCCGGTGCAGCACGCCGGTGGTGAGCTTTTTGCCGCAAACGGGGCAGCGGCCGCCCATGGCATCGGTCTGCGCCGGTTCCAGACATACGCCGCAGGCGCGGTGGCCGTCGCAGTGGTATTTGCCCTCTTCGGGGAAAAATTCGATCGTGCCCGCCAGCCCCGGGTCTTTCGGCACGCAGAGCGCCCGGTACAGCGCCGGATAGGAAGGGTCGATGTTGAGGAGATTGGCTTCCCGCCCCAGATTCTGCGGGGAGTGCGCGTCGGAATTGGATACCAGCGCGTAAGAATCCAGCATGGAAATGCGCCAGTTCATCGGCGGGTCGGATGAAAGACCGGTCTCCAAAGCGTGAATGTGGCCGGAAAGGTCCTCAAAGCACTCTTCGAGCGTGTCAAAGCCGGAATACGCCCCAAAGAGCGAAAAGTGCGGCGTCCAGATGTGGGCGGGGATGAACATCGCGTCTGGACAGGCTTCGAGCGTCAGTTCCAGAAGATCGCGGCTGTCCAGCCCGAGAATGGGCCGCCCGTCGGAGTGCAGATTCATTCCCATGCCCTCAAGGCGCAGGGACAGCTTCTCCGCCGCCTCGAGCGACGGAAGCAGGATGAGATTGTGGATTTTTCGGACTTTTCCGTTCTTTTTATAGATCGAACTGATCTCGCCGCTGACCACGAACCGGGGCAAAGGGCCTTCGGGCGCGGGGACAGCGTTTGAGCGCAGCGCGCTTTTGAGCGTATACAGCCCCTCTTCGGCGGGAACGAGCGCCTCTTGCAGCTCCTTTCGCCATTGCGGGTGGGTGAAATCTCCCGTCCCCAGCAGGGAAAGGCCCTTGCGGCGCGCCCAAAGCTCCAGCAGCTCCGGCACGCAGTCCCTGCTGGTGGCGCGGGAATAGCGGGAATGAATGTGAAGGTCGGCGATCATCATGAAAAAACTCCAGAAGGGTCGGGTTGGCAAAAGGTTGCGTTGTTCAGATAAAAATTGTACCACGGCGGGAATTTGCTGTCCAATGAGGAAAACTGCCCGCAGTTGAAAAGGGCGCGTCCCTTTGCGGGGGGCGCGGCAC
>JAEYFO010000189.1 GCA_023402915.1 Bacillota bacterium
TGCGGACTGCGTTACCATCGACTTTTCCGGCGAATTGACCGCCGGGCAGGTGGAGCAGGTGGAGACCCTTGCAAACGAAGCCATCTGGAAAAACCTGCCGGTGGAAGTGACCTGGCCGGACGCTGAAACGCTCAAAACCCTGCCCTATCGCAGCAAAAAGGAGCTGACCGGCGCAGTGCGCATCGTGTCCGTTCCGGGCTATGACTGCTGCGCCTGCTGCGGCACGCATGTGAGCCGAACGGGCGAGGTGGGCTGCATCCGCCTTTTTGGCGCGCAGCGCTTCCGCGGCGGCACGCGCATGAGCTTTCTCAGCGGCAGAAAAGCGCTGGAGGATTATCGCCAAAAGAGCAAAAGCGTCTTTTCCATCTCGGCGCAGCTTTCCGCCAAGCCCGTCGAGGTGGCGCAGGCCGTCGAAAAGCTCAAGCAGGAGGAATCCGCCCTGCGGCAGCGAATTTCCTCCCTGCAGCAGCAGGTGTTTGCCGAAAAGCTCAGCAGCTTTGCGCCCGGCGAAAAGATTTTTCTCTTCGAACCCGGCCTCGATGCGGCGGGCGTCTGGCAGCTTTGCCTGCTGGCTGTGGAAAAGGGCAGCGCCGCGGCGGTCTTTTCTCCGGCGGAAGGGCAGGTGCGCTATGCCGTGGGCAGCGCCGCTCTTGACGTGCGGCCCTTCGGCAAGCTGCTCAACGAGCGGTTCTGCGGCCGGGGGGGCGGCAAGCCCCAGATGGTGCAGGGCAACCTCGGAGCGGGCGCAGAAGAGGCGGCGCTCCGGGCGTTCGTGGAAGAAAAGCTGTAGCAACGGTTTTCAAAAAGCAAAGGCTCTCTGTGGAAGGGACGGGCGGCATTAGACAGTTAACAGGCATAGCGGGATAATCTGCTGCGTCTGTTTTTTGCGAGCATCCTTTGGCTCCCCCAAGGGGAGAGCCAAGACCTTCTCAGTCACCTGCGGCGACAGCTCTCCAAAGGGAGAGCCAAGAACCTTAACTCCGTTACATAGCATGTTGGCATAAGAAATGGAGCGTACCGGTATCGATACGCTCCATTCACTGTTTTACGGCTGAGCATCAAAAGCGCAGGGATCCTTTTTAAGAAGGAAGACGGGAAAATAGGGAAAAAAGCGGGAAATGATCCGAGAGGGAAGGGGGAAAAGCTGCCCAAATCTTGCGCAAGTCTACCCAAAAGTTCCGTTTGGACGGGTCCTGTAAATTCCCGAAAGCACGGAAGATACCAACGCATCGGATACAAAAATATCCCGCCGAATCGCTCCGGCGGGACAGTCGTTTTTGGGAAAACTCAGAGGGAACCGGTCGCGACCGGTTCCGCAGCTTCGGCAGAATCCAGCGCTTCCGTCGCGGGATCGGCCTTGTATTTGATCCACTTTTTGCTAAAGAAGCGCCAGAGGAACACCGGCGTGCGCACGACCCAGTCGAGGATCATGCCCAGCCACACGCCCAGCACGCCCATGTTGCACACCACGCCCAGCACGTAGCTCATGCCGATGCGGATGGCCCACATGGAGCAGAGCGAAACGATGAGCGGGAAGCGGACGTCGTTTGCGGCGCGAAAAACGTTCGGCAGCGTGAAGGCGATGGGCCAGAACAGCATCGAGAAGAAGCTGTGCGCCGCCAGCAGCTCCCGAGACAGCGCAGTGGTTTCGGGCGTCATGCCGTAAAGGGCCAGCGGCGGGTGATGGGTGACGAGCAGCGGCAGATTCAGCACGATGATGAAGGCGTAAGCCCAAAGCATCAGCTTCTTGGCGTAATAGATCGCTTCGTCCGGCCGTCCTGCGCCGATGCACTGGCCGACCACCGTTACCATCGCAAGGCTGACCGCCATGCCGGGCAGCACTTCGAACGCGGCAATGGTGTTGGCGCAGGCGTTGGCGGCGATGGAAGCCGTGCCGAACGTGGAAACGATGCTCAAAACAAGGATCTTGCCCAGCTGGAACATGCTGTTTTCCACGCCGTTGGGGATGCCGATGTGCAGGATTTTTTTGACCAGCTTGGGACGAAACTCCAATTTGTGCAGGTCGCGCACGCAGATATCGTTCTCTTTTTTGCGGATGGCCACGACCAGAATGATGGCTGCCGCCGCGCGGGACACCAGCGTCGGAATGCCCACGCCCTCCACGCCGCTGCCCATACCGTAGACCATCAGGGCGTTGCCGCCGATGTTGAGGATATTGACGCAAAGGGCCACCAGCATGGAAATGCGGGAGTTGCCCATGCTCCGGAACAGCGCCGCTCCCGCGTTATAGACGGCGATGAACGGATAGGCCGCCAGCGTGAGCGTGAAGTAGATCTGCGCGTTTTTCATCACGTCCGGTTCGATCGAGCCGAACAGCAGCCGAAGCAGGCCGTCGCGGAACAAAAAGCCGATGGCCGTCAAAACGAGCGCGCAGGCCGTCACGGTGTAAAACAGCTGCTTGGCCGTGCTGGAGGCAAGGTCTTTTCGCCTTTGGCCGATGTACTGCGCGCACACGACGGCGCCGCCAGTGGCCAGCGCCGCAAAAATGTTGATGATGAGCGTGTTGATGGTGTCTACCAGAGAAACGCCGGACACGGCGCTTTCCCCCAGGCCGGAAACCATGATGATGTCCGCCATGCCGACGGTCTGGGCGAGAAACTGCTCGATGATGAGCGGAACGATCAGCCGCCGCAGATCGCGCCCGGAAAAAAGCCGTTGTTGTTCTTCCATCTTGACTGTGTACCCCTTTATGTAAAAACCAGAATGAACGAAAAAATGCCGCGCCGCAGCGCAAGAGCAAACTCATGATAGTCTCATTTTGTTTTTTTGGCAAGATTTTTTGAAGGGACGCCCGAAAAAACGTCGAACTTGCCCGAAAAATTCCAAAAAACACAAGGGAGAAAACGTAAATTCAGGGTAAAATTTTTGAAAAACAGGACAAAAAAGCCGGATAGGCGAAAGGGCCCTCCGGCTTTTGGAAAAACAATAGGTTTGGAAAAGGCTTGCGAAACAGGCTTATTTGAGCGCAAAGGCCGCGGCGCTTTCTCCGGCGATCCTGCCGAAAACGCAGTCGGTCGGGACGGGGTTTGCGC
>JAEYFO010000326.1 GCA_023402915.1 Bacillota bacterium
TCTTCCGCGATGGCGGAGCAGTTTCCCGCGGTGCGGCTGCTGAAAGAAACGATGACGGCGTTCATGGGGCCTCCTTATGCGCGGTCGGTCTGAATGAAACATAAAAGCTTGAAAAAGGCGGCTCCTGAATCGTTTCGGGAATCGCCTTGGTTGTGTCAGAGGGAGAAATCACTGCTTTTCCGTGACGGCCTCGATGGTCTTGCCGTCCGTGAAAAAGGCGATCGTTCCGAACAGGTCGGTGCGGTAACAGGGGATCCCGGCGTTGACCAGCGCGGCGACGGTGTTCGGGTTGGGATGCTCGTAGCTGTTGTCCTGCCCGCAGGAAATGGCGGCGTATTCCGGCGCAACGGCGGCGAGAAAGTCTGCGCTCGTGGAGGTGGAAGAGCCGTGATGCCCCACTTTGAGCACGTCGGCCTTCAAAAGCTCCGGATAGGCCTGGAGCATTTCTTCTTCGGAGAGCTTTTCCGCGTCGCCGGTGAGCAGGAACGAGCTGTTGCCATAATCGACGCGCAGCACGACGCTGTAGTTGTTCATCTCGTCGTATTCTTTGGAGATCGGCGCGAGGATGCGCACGGTGACGCCGTCGTCAAAGGGAATCTCCTTGTCCTTTCCGCCCCGGGCCGTTTTGATTTTCTTGCCCTTGTCCGAAATGGCTTCGAGCAGCTTTTTGTACGTGGCGGACGTGTGGCTCACCTTGGGCATGTAGATCGTTCCGATGTCATAATTTTTGACGATGGAGCGCATGGAGCCGATGTGGTCGGCGTGAGGATGGGTCGCCACCAGCACGTCGATCTTTGTCACGCCCGCCAGATTGAGGTATTCGGCAATGTCATTCGCGGCGGAAGAATCGCCCGCGTCGATGAGCATGGTCTTTCCGGAGGGGGACTGGAGGAAAATGCTGTCGCCCTGTCCCACGTCGAGAACGGCCACGGTCAGCTTTCCCGCCTGCGGCAGGACGGCGTTGATGTCCGACTTGGTGGTTTGCGGGTTTGCCGTGGGCGTTGGGGTGAAGGTCGGCTCCTCTCCAAACGAGGTGGCGCGGGGCGTCGCGCTGGGAGAGAGCAGATTCTCCAGGCCGGCAAGCGTTTGATCGAGAGAATCGGGCGTCGTTCCGGTAAAATAGAAAATTCCCGCAACGATGACGATGGCCGCCAGCAGCAGCATCGACAGGCGCATCAGCCGGTGATCCGCCTGCGGCGGACGGCGTTTTTTCGGATTTGCCATGATGAACTCCTTTATTTTGAATGAAACTCTGTTGAACCTATGATACTGCAAAGCGGCCGCGCTGTAAAACAGAGTTTTGCATGAAACGGCAAAGGGCGCTATAATACACGGGAAAGCACAGACGGGTCTCGTCTGAAAAGCACGGGCTGCGCCGGGAAAACGTTCGGTTTTCCGTTTTCTTCTAATTGTTTTAGAAGAATTGGAAGAACGGCGCGGCAATTTGATACTCTGAAATTTCAAAATTCAAAAAAACGGGCGCGTTGCCCGTCGGGAGGAACAACAGATGGGCGAGCGGATCGTTGTGGGAATGTCGGGCGGCGTGGATTCTTCCGTTGCGGCGCTGCTTCTCAAGGAGCAGGGCTATGACGTGGTGGGCGTATTCATGAAAAACTGGGAAGAAAAGGACGAGGACGGCGTCTGCACTTCCACGGCGGATTATGAGGACGCGGCGCGGGTGTGCGGCCAGATCGGCATTCCGTATTATACGGTCAATTTTGTCAAAGAATATTGGGACAGGGTGTTTTCGTATTTTCTGGAGGAATATCAAAAGGGGCGCACGCCCAATCCTGACGTTCTTTGCAACAAGGAGATCAAGTTCAAGGCGTTTTTGGAATTTGCCATGAAAGCCGGTTCCGAAAAGCTGGCGACAGGGCACTATGCCCGGCTGCGGAAGGACTGCGACGGCACGAAGCTGCTGCGCGCGGCGGATGCGGGCAAGGATCAGACCTATTTCCTTGCGGCGCTCAGTCAGGAGCAGATCTCCCGCGCCATGTTCCCGGTGGGCCATCTGCAAAAGTCGGAGCTTCGGGAAATCGCCCGCAGGGCAGGACTTCAGACCGCCGATAAAAAGGACTCCACCGGCATCTGCTTCATCGGCGAGCGCAATTTCAAAAAATTCCTGATGCAGTATCTTCCCGCGCGTCCCGGCGACATGGTTACGCCCGACGGCACGGTCGTGGGCCGCCACGACGGACTGATGTACTATACCCTCGGCCAGCGGCGCGGCCTGGGCATCGGCGGCTGCGGCGACGGGAACCGCTGGTTCGTCGTGGAAAAAGATCTGGTCAACAACCGGCTCATCGTCACGCAGGGGGAGACCGAGCTGCTGTTTTCCCGCGCGCTCAAGGGCGAGCAGGTCAGCTGGATCTGCGGCGCGCCGGAGAAATCTTCGTTCGACTGCACCATCAAGCACCGCTACCGCCAGCCCGATCAGGCGGCGCATGTGGAGCTGGATGGAAAGGGCGGTTGCTTTGTGACGTTCCGCGAACCGCAGCGCGCCGTCACGCCGGGGCAGTGGGCGGTGTTTTACGATGGCGACGTGTGTCTGGGCAGCGCCGTGATCGACAAAAAGTTTGCCGGATAGAACCTGAAAAAATTTGAAAATTCCCTCTGGACAAACCGGAGAAAAAGGTCTATACTATAAAACGAAAAGAGTTATTGTTTTTACTCTTGAAAGCAATACACACAACGCACAACAGCACACACAAACACTTTGATGGAGGTATATATCATGAGCAAGTATCAGGGAACCAAGACCGAAAAGAACCTGTGGGAAGCCTTCGGCGGCGAATCCATGGCCCGCAACAAGTACACCTATTATGCAAGCGTGGCCAAGAAGGCCGGTTTTGAGCAGATGGCGGAGATCTTCCTCGAGACCGCCGGTCAGGAAAAGGAACACGCCAAAATGTGGTTCAAGGAACTGGAACAGCTGGGCGATGTGGCCGAGAACCTGACCCATGCCGCTGCCGGCGAGCACGACGAATGGACCGACATGTATCCCCGCATGGCTGCGGAAGCCCGTGAAGAGGGCTTCCCCGAAGTGGCCGCCAAGTTCGAGTTCGTCGCCAAGGTGGAAAAGGCGCATGAAGAGCGCTATAAGAAGCTGCTGGCCGCTTACACCGACGGCAAGACCTTCAAGGGCGACGCTCCTCTGGGCTGGAAGTGCCGCAACTGCGGTTACATCTCCATGACGGAAGACGCGCCGGCCGTGTGCCCCGTGTGCGCGCATCCTCAGGCGTACTTCGAGCGCAAGGCGGAGAACTATTGATTCAGAAACCATCCGATTCGGGCGAAAAGGACGTGGGCAGCCGCGTCCTTTTCTTTGTCACCGCGCAGAAGAAAACGGCAAAACGCTCCCAAACAGGGCGTAAAACGGGCGTTAAAAAAGTTTTTTGAAAAAAGTTGAAAAAAGGGGTTGCATTCCCTTGCGGGGTATTATATAATGGCAAAGCGCCGTGAGGGAAAAGACAAAAACGACCAAGCGGATGCGAAAAGCAAATCGGTTTGATGAGGGTTTTCGACAGAAGACTTCAAGAAAAATAAAAAACTTGAAAAAACCTCTTGACAAAGCAAACCGCTTCTGCTAAACTAAACAAGC
>JAEYFO010000004.1 GCA_023402915.1 Bacillota bacterium
GAGGACGGCAGTCTGGACGCCAACTACTTCCAGCACAAGCCCTATCTCGACAACTTCAACGAGCAGAACGGAACCCATCTGGTGTCCGTTGCGGCCATCCACTATGAACCCCTCGGCCTCTATCCCGGAAAGACCGCGTCCATCGACGCGCTGGCCGACGGCGCGACCATTGCCGTGCCCAACGACACGACGAACGAAGCCCGCGCCCTGCTGCTGCTTGAGGCTGCCGGCCTCATCAAGGTCGACCCCGACGCCGGACTGACCGCCACGAAGCTGGACATCACCGAAAATCCCAAGAACATCGAGATCCTTGAGATCGAAGCGGCACAGCTTCCGCGCTCCCTGCAGGATGTGGACATGGCCGTCATCAACGGCAACTACGCCATCGACGCCGGCATGAAGGTGTCCGACGCGCTGGCCAAGGAAGAAAAGGACTCCGAAGCCGCCCAGACCTACGGCAACATCGTCGCCGTCAAGGAGGGCCATGAGAACGATCCCGGCGTGGTCGCGCTGGTGGAAGCCCTCCAGAGCGAAACCGTCAAGAAGTTCATTGAGGACACCTACGAAGGCGCGGTCGTTCCCCTGTTCTAAGAGAAAAGGCTGACGGCCCAAGGGGGCAAAAGCTGCCAACATGGTCTCGTGCGCCGCTCTCCCCGGCGGAGGGCGGCGTTTTCTTACTCTTTTTCCGCTTTTCGGTACAAAAAATCGGACAATTTGAGGAGGGTTTCTTCGAAATGAAGACCAATCAGGTCAAGCGTCTGGCCTATGCCGGGCTGTTCACCGCGCTGGTCACGGTGGCGACGATGTTTTTCAAAATCCCCATCCCGATCACGAACGGCTACGTCAATCTGGGCGACGGTTTCATCTTTGCGGCGGGCATGGTGCTCGGGCCGCTGGCGGGCGCGGTGGGCGCAGTGGGCTCCGCGCTGGCCGATCTTCTGGCCGGGTTTCCCCATTATGCTATCGTGACGTTCTTCATCAAGGGCGCCATGGGTCTGCTGGTGGGCTGCCTGGTCAAAAAATACGACTACAGCAAGCTCCTGAAAAACTGCCTGATCTTCCTCCTTGCGGAGGTCATCATGGTCGGCGGCTATTTCGTTTTTGAGAGCTTCTATTACGACGTGGCCGCCGCGCTCGGCGCCGTGCTGCCCAACGCCGTGCAGGGCGTGTTCGGCGTGGTCATCGGCGCGGTGCTTGCGCCTGTGCTGCGCCGCCTTCCCGTTGCCAAACAGGCGGCAGAGACGGCGAAAAAGGACTGAAGCGCCTGAAAAGCGCGTCCGTCAACAAAGACAAACAGAAGAGAAGCGGTGCTGCGCCGCTTCTTTTTTTGCAGGATCTTGGAAAGTTTTGGAAGGTTTCTTCCGCGCGGCGTTTATGGTATAATTCAGAAAAAGCAGCCGGGGCTGCCGGCGCGGAGAACGCCGCAAACACGGTCAGCCCGTCAGAAAAGCGAACAACCGGGAGGCTTTGATGAAAACAAAAAGAAGATTGAGCATCGGCGCATGCTATCTGATCGTTTTTGGAGTGCTGATCGTTGCGGCAGCGGGCTTCGCTCTGATTTATGGCGGCGGCGGAATGCCCATCACGGCGGCGGAAACGCCCGCGCCTACCGTTGATCCGGCAAGCGAACCGCAGCAGTCGCAGGAGCCGCAGACGGCGGAGCTTCGTTATGCGTTCCGGTCGAACGGCAAATGGGGCTACAAAAATCAGAGCGGCGCGGTCGTTGTGGAAGCCCAGTTCGCGGCGGCGCTGCCTTATGAAGAGGGGCACGCGCTGGCGGCTGTGGAGCAAAACGGCGCGCTGCGCTACGGCGTGATCGACGGGCGGGGCTCATGGGTCGTCGAGCCGCGCTATGAGGACGCCCGGCCGTACAGCGAGGGCTTTGCCGCCGTGCGGGAAAACGGTCAGTGGGGCTATGTGGACGGCAGCGGTCTGGCCGTCGTCGCGCCCAGCTATGAAAGCGCCGGGGACTACTGCGAGGGCCTTGCAAAAGTGTCCCGCGGCGGAAAGTTCGGTTATCTGGACACGACGGGCAACGTGGCGATAGCGTGCGAATATGCCGCGGCAGCTGATTTTTCCGAAGGGCTCGCCTTTGTGGCCAGGGAGGAAAACGGCGCGAAGAAATACTACCTGATCACCAGCAAAAACGAAGTGGTCGCGCCCCTGAGCGTGGCGGCGGAAAGCACCTATTCCCAGAGCCTTGCGCCCGTGACCATTTCCGCGGGCAAAACCACGTACTTCACCCGCCGGGGCAAGCAGGCGTTTGATGCGACGTTCGAGGCGGCGGGCAGCTTTTCCCAGGACCTTGCGCCCGCAAAGCAGGATGGCAAGTGGGGCTATATCAACACGTCCGGCGAATGGGTCGTTCAGCCGCAGTATGCCGCCGCCGCGTCTTTTTCGGAAGGAAAGGCCGCCGTGCAGGATGAAACGGGCAAGTGGGGCTATATCGACAAGATCGGCGCAGTGGTGATCCCGCTGCAATACGAGCAAGCCGAAGCCTTTGAAAACGGCTACGCGCTGGTGCGGAAGGCCGTCGAGCAGGGGTTGATCGACGGGGCGGGCAACTACAAGCAGCTGTATCTGCTCGACGAAAGCGAACAAACGACGAGCGGCGACGCGCAGTCGGAACCGACAGACGCACCTGCGGCGGCCAAGAGCGGCACGGTCAACGCCACGTCTTTGAACGTCCGCAAGGAGCCTTCCGCCGACGCGGAAAAGGCCGGCAGCCTCAAAAACGGAACAAAGGTAGAGATCCTCGGCGAAGAGGGCGACTGGTATCAGATCCGCTATAACGATCTGACCGGCTACGCCAAGAAGGAGTTCATCGCCGTCGCACCGTAACAGCACAGCGAACAGAACCAAACCCTCCGCAGGAAGCGAAAGTCTGCGGAGGGTTTTTGCATGGGTCGTAAAATTGCGAAATTTGGAAAAGCGAACGGTGGAAATCGTGAAATGGAACAGAACATCCGCCGGAAATGGACGCAGCGAGACGGCTTTTTCAAAGTACCTTTTCAAACAGCAGATACCGCGCGACTTTCTCCATGCCGGCCGCCTGTGCGGCGGCGCTTTCTCCGCCGGACGCGAAAAACACCATGTGCCGCTCCCCGGCGGCTTTGGCCAGATGGAGCGCATGGGTCAAAAGCCCCTGCATCACGGGCGCGCAGAACCGGTCGTTTTTGAAATCGGCACTGAAGATCTCCG
>JAEYFO010000053.1 GCA_023402915.1 Bacillota bacterium
GCACACCGCCGTCGGCACGGTCGCCGCTGCGGTCTCCGCCATCGAGAACCATCCCATGCGCGCTTCCTTCCCCAAGCCCACGAAGGAGATGTTCGACATTCTCGGCCGCCGCGCGCCCTTCGGATACCGGATCCTTTTTGCAAATCAATGGCTGTTCGAGCCGCTTCTGAAAGCGGTCTTTTCCTCCATGGGCGGCGAGCTCAACGCCATGTGCCGCACGACGACGGCCTTCACCATGAGCAGCGGCAGCAACGCGCCCAACGTCCTGCCCTCCGAGGCCACGGCCACGGTCAACTGCCGCATTTCCGGCGCGGACAGCCTGGCCTCTCTGGTGGCGCATTTTGAAAAGTATGCCGGAAAGGACGTTTCCGTCCGGGTGCTTCAGGGCGGCGAGCCCACGCCTTATGCCGACACCTCGTCCGAGCCGTGGAAAAAAGTCTCCCGCGCCATCCGCGCGGTCTATCCCGACGCCGTCGTCGCGCCCTATGTGATGCTTGCGTGCAGCGATTCGCGCCACTATTGCAAGATCTGCGACAACGTCATGCGCTTTTCGCCGCTTCGCCTGACGAAAGAGGAGCGCGGCATGATCCACGCCGCCAACGAGCGCATTCCCGTGGAAAAAGCCGCTTCCTGCGCCGCGTTCTACGTGCGGCTGATGGAACAGCTTTAAGAAAACTTTAATCTTTTTCGCATCCATCCCTCCGGTCGATCCTGGCGCCGCCCAGCCGCCGGAGGGATGTTTTTGCGAAAAAAGCGCGTCTCTTTTGCTGGATTCAGAAAAAAGCAGAAGAAACGCCTCCTGTTTTTCGCGCCGTTTTTGCAAATTTCCTTCATAAAATAAAAAAACAGGCAAAAAGCGGTTTTCAGCGCGCGCCGCTTGTGAGTTTTTTGTGAATCGAGTATAATGAATGCAGTTCGAAAATGAAGAAGAGGTTATGGGAATGAAAATCACCTGGAATATCCCCAACATCCTGACGATGATCCGCTTTGCGCTCATCGCGGTGTTTGTGTATCTTTTCGCCGGGCCCGCCAATTATGTGGGGGCGGTGATCGTGTTTGTCGTCGCGTTCCTGACGGACGTTCTGGACGGCTATATCGCCCGGAAATACAACATGGTGACCGATTTCGGAAAGCTCATGGATCCGCTGGCAGACAAGCTCATGCTCCTGGCGGCACTTTGCTGCCTGACGTTTTCCGGGATGCTCCATCCGGCGTTTCTGATTTTTGAAGTGGTCAAGGAACTGGGCATGATCGTCGGCGCAGGTTTCCTCTATAAGCACAACGTCGTCGTTTACGCCCGCATTTGGGGCAAACTTGCTACGTTCTTCTTTAACGCGGGCGTTGTTCTGACGTTTCTGACCAATTTCTATCCGGCCGTCCGCCCGTGGAACATTGTGGTGCTGGCCGCCGCCGCCGTGCTGGCCGTCGTCGCCGCCTCGCAGTATCTCCACACGTTCCTCCAGAACCGCAAGGGCGCGGTTCAGAGCGGCAAGGGCGCAGACGTTCGAAAAAGCTGAACGTTCGAAAATTTCCTGACGCGATAGGCGCGGCCGCAGTTGACAGGCCGCGCTTTTTCGTCTAAGATAGGAAAAGAGACAGGCTTGGAAGGCAAGGAGTACGCGGAGCTTTTCCCAAAGAGAGGGGTTCTCTCAGGCTGAAAGGGACCCCGGAGCAAAAGCCGCGGAAGGTCGTGCCGGAGCCGTTTTTGTGAGAGGCGTTTTTCGCCGCATAGCAAAAGCCGGGCTGCGCCGTTATCCGCATCGAGAGGGGCGAACGCCGTCTGTTTTGTTTCGCCCAAGTAAGGTGGTACCGCGGAAAGTCTTTTCGCCCTTGCAAAGAGGGGAAAAGGCTTGTTTTTTATGGTTCAAAAAATTGAATGCAGAATAGGAGCGTCTCCATGAGCAAGGAAATGGAAAAGGTGTACGACCCGCAAAGCGTGGAATCGCGGCTGTACGCCGCCTGGGAAGAAAAGGGCTACTTCCACGCTGTGCCCGACCCGGACAAAAAACCCTTCACGATCGTCATTCCCCCGCCCAACATCACCGGCCAGCTGCATATGGGGCACGCGCTGGACAACACCATTCAGGACGTTCTCATCCGCTTCCGCCGGATGCAGGGCTATTCGGCGCTGTGGATGCCCGGCACGGATCACGCTTCCATCGCCACGGAAGTCAAGATCGTCGAGCAGATGGCAAAAGAGGGCCTGACGAAAAACGATCTGGGCCGCGAGGGCTTCCTGGAGCGCGCCTGGCAGTGGAAGGAAGAATACGGCGGCCGCATCGTCCGCCAGCTCAAGAAGATGGGCTCTTCCTGCGACTGGGCGCGGGACCGCTGCACCATGGACGAGGGCTGCTCCACAGCCGTCAAGCGCGCCTGTGTGGATCTTTATAACCGCGGGCTGATCTATCGCGGCGACCGCATCATCAACTGGTGTCCCCGCTGCAAGACCGCCCTTTCCGACGCCGAGGTGGAATACTCCGAGCAGGATTCGAGCCTGTGGCACATCCGCTATCGCGCCGAGGACGGCGGCGAAGGTCTGGTCGTCGCCACGACGCGCCCGGAGACCATGCTGGGCGATACGGCCGTGGCCGTTCATCCCGAGGACGAGCGCTACGCCCATCTGGTGGGCAAAAACGTCATCCTGCCCATCCTCAACAAGCCCATCCCCGTCGTGGCGGATGAATACGTTGAAAAGGAATTCGGCACGGGCTGCGTCAAGATCACCCCTGCCCACGACCCGAACGACTTTGAAGTCGCCGTGCGCCACGATCTTCCCATTCTCCGCGTCATTGCGGACGACGGCCGCATGAACGAGGCCGCCGGGGCTTACGCCGGCATGGAAGCGCTCGAGTGCCGCAAAAAGCTGGTGGAGGACCTCCAGGCCATCGGCGCGATGGAAAAGATCGAGCCCTACAAGCACAACGTCGGCACCTGCTACCGCTGCCACCACACGGTGGAGCCGATCGTGTCCAAGCAGTGGTTCGTCTCGACGAAGGCGCTGGCCGAGCCCGCCATCGAAGCGGTGCGCAGCGGCCGGATCCGCTTCGTGCCGGAGCGCTTTGACAAGATCTATTTCAACTGGATGGAAAACAACCGCGACTGGTGCATTTCCCGCCAGCTGTGGTGGGGCCATCGCATTCCCGCCTATTACTGCGAGGACTGCGGTGAGCTGATCGTGGCGGAAGAAACGCCCGCCGTCTGCCCCAAGTGCGGCTGCACGCACTTCCATCAGGACGAGGACGTGCTCGACACCTGGTTCAGCTCGGGCATGTGGCCGTTCTCCACGCTGGGCTGGCCGGAAGAAACGCCGGAATTGAAGTATTTCTATCCCACCAGCGTCCTTTGCACCGGCTATGACATCATCTTCTTCTGGGTGGCCCGCATGATCATGTTCGGCCTGTCTCAGATGGGCGATATTCCCTTCCACACCGTGTTCATCCACGGCATCGTCCGTGACGAGCAGGGCAGGAAGATGAGCAAATCCCTCAACAACGGCGTCGATCCCCTCAAGGTCATCGAGCAGTACGGCGCGGATTCCCTGCGCTTCTCGCTGACCATGGGCACTTCCGCCGGCAACGACATGCGCTATCTGCCCGCCAAGGTGGAATCCTGCCGGAATTTTGCCAACAAGATCTGGAACGCTTCCCGCTTCGTGCTGATGAACGTGGGCGATTCCGTCAAGGACATCGACGCCGTGACGCTCGACGTGGCGGATCACTGGATCCTGACCCGGCTCAACGCCGCCATCCGCGAAGTGACCGACCATATCGAGAGCTTTGAACTGAGCCTTGCGGCCCAGAAGCTCTACGATTTCATCTGGAGCGAGCTGTGCGACTGGTACATCGAAATGGCCAAGTCCCGCCTCTACGGCGAAGACCCCGCCGAAAAGGAAGCGGCGCAGGCCGTGCTGGTGTACGTTCTGACCAACACGCTCAAGCTGCTGCACCCGTTCATGCCCTTTGTGACGGAAGAAATTTACACCCATCTGCCCGGTGCGGAAGAGACGATCATGCTTTCTTCCTGGCCGAAAGCTTTGGCGCAGTTTGACTTTGCCGAAGACGCCGCCGCCATGGGCGAGGTGATGGAGCTGATCCAGGGCATCCGGAACCTGCGCGCCGAAATGAACGTCGCGCCCTCCAAGCGCACGCATATGACCATCGTCGCCGCGCCGGAAAAGGCGCCGGTGTTTGAAGCGACGAAGGCGTACCTCCAGAAGCTCGCCTTTGCCGAATCCGTCGCCGTGCAGAGCGATAAGACCGGAATTCCCGCGGACGCCGTTTCCGTCATGGCCAACGTGGGCGAGGCCTATATGCCCCTTGAGGATCTGGTCAACATCGAAAAGGAGATCGAGCGCCTGCGCAAGGAGCAGAAGGCGGCGGAAGGGGAGATTTCCCGCGCCAACGACAAGCTGAACAACCCCGGCTTTGTGGGGAAAGCCCCCGCCAAGGTCATTGAAGACGTGCGCTCGACGCTCGCGCGCAGCGAAGAACTTCTTGCAAAGATCAACCAGCGTTTGGAAAGCCTTTTGAAAAAATGATGGAATTTGATTACGCACAGTATTTCTGCGGCCGTGGTGCGCGCAAGAGAGAACTTCCGGACTTTGAGGCGGTGCTCCGGCTCCTCGGGAATCCCGAGCGCAGCTTCCGCGCCGTCCATGTGGCGGGAACGAACGGCAAGGGATCGACGTCGGCCTATATCGCGTCGATCCTGACCGCTTCCGGTTTCCAGACGGGGCTGTATACCTCGCCTGCGCTTTCCGTGTGCAACGAACGCATCCGCATCAACGGCGAACCGGTGACGGAGGACATGATCGAGCGGGAAAGCCGCCGCGTCGCCGCTGCGGAAGAAGAGGCAGGCGTATCGCTCACGGGCTTTGACCGCATGACCGCCACGGCGTTTTGCATCTATGAAGCCTGCGGCGTGGACTATGCCGTGC